>DATCXE010000708.1:0-6212 GCA_036565985.1 Bradyrhizobium sp. | reverse complement strand
GGGACCGCTCGCGATCGGATCGATGGAGACGACGGCGGCCGTCCGTCTGCCTACCCTGCTCGCCGAATTTCATCGCCGTTTCCCGGCCGTGCGGCTGAGCTTGCGAACGTCGACGACGGCGGAACTGGTGGCCGGCGTGCTCAACGGCACGTTTGACGGCGCGTTCGTCGCTGGCCCCATCGATCATGCCGAACTCGATGCGACAGTGGCGTTCCGGGAAGAACTCGTGCTGGTCACGGCGCGGCAATGGTCGAGCCTCGCCGCCTTGCGCGCGGGCACGCCGGAATCCGGACCGACGGCGCTGGTGTTTCGCACCGGCTGCACATACCGGCAGCGCCTCGAGCAGGTGTTCTCGGAGTTCGGCTGGCCGTCTTCGGCCCGGTTCGAACTGGGCACGCTCGATGGCATGATCGGCTGTGTCGCCGCCGACATGGGCGTGACGCTGCTGCCGCGCGCCGTCGTCGGGCGGAACGAGACAGTGAGCATCCACACGCTGAGCGCCGCGCAGTCCCGGGTCGAGACGCTCTTTATCACCCGCCGCGCGGCACATCGATATAGCGCGCTGCAGAGCTTCGCCGATTGCCTGAACGGCAATGGCGAGGTTATCGCCGCCTGAAAACTACCGCCTAAATTCTGATGTCGTCGTAGCTTTCGATCAGGCGCGGGCCGACCGCTGTCGCTTCGTGGGAATCGGCCTGCGCCAGGTTGCCGAAGTCGAGCCCGGTGAGTTTCGCCAGATCAACGATCGGAATCTGGAAGACCTTGACATCCTCCGCGGAAAGCTTCTCGGCGTCCTGGATCCGGTCAATATCCATGATCAGGTTACGCTGGCTGACAATGAACGCCGCCGCCCTGAGGCGATTGTCGCCCTTGCTGACCAGAATCTTCCAGAAATATTTCGGGATCGCCAGGCCGCCGAATGTCGGGTCCTTGTGCGGTCTGCCGGAAGGGTCCGGCAAATCGGCGCCGTCGGCGTCGGGACCATCGAAGATCGGCCCGTTGAGGACGACGCCCTTGTCCTGGCGGTTCAGCAGTTCGTCGCGCGTATAGTCCTCCAGCCCTGCCCATAATTGCTTGCCCTGGTTGAATGACCAGAACTGCGGCGAGCAATTGGTGAAGTGGAAGGAGTCGTCGCCGTGCTCCTTGGCTTCATCCGGGGTTTTGCCCCAGGTTGCGTCGAGGCGGCGGACCAGATGCCCGCGATCAAAGGGATTGGTGCTCCGATCAGCTTCGAACGTCGATTGCTTGCCATAGAACTCATTGCCGATCTGAAAGTCCTGGTCGATCCGCGGGTCGCGCAGCCAGGAATCGCCCTCGCGCTTGCCGACGTCCTGCTGCGCCCCACCGTCGATGTTGACGGCGCTAAAGAAGGCCAGCTTGCGTTCCTTGTTCATGACCACGCTGTAGTTGAAATACTTCAGTTCGGATTTCGACGGAGCGGATTTCAGCGTGGCGACCTTGGACCTGAGGGACGCGGGAATCTTCGGTAGGGGCACGGAGAATTTTCCGGCGCCGATGAAGTTCGGCTTGTAGCCGGGCCGCGATCCCAGGGTGGATTGATCGATATGCACGGCCTCCATCGGCAGACCCGTGAGCAGGCCGACGCGCCCTCCGCCGACCGGGCCGGTGACCGCCGGTGTGACTTGCTGGATCGGTGTGGTTTCCGGAACGGTCCGACCGTTCTTCCTCAACATCGGCACGGGTATGCGCAGGGGGATCACCAGCGAAGTCACATCGCCGGATTGCTCGAACCACAGGTCATTATTGCTTCCATTTCCATGAGACGGCGTATCGGCCGGCGGGGACGCTTTTTCCGTCGTCGGCAGTGGCGGCTGCACCTCGTCGAGTACCGGCTTCACCAGCGGATGCGCGCCGACTGTCGCCTTGAGATCAGCCACGATGGCGCTGATGCGGACGCCTTCGTTCGCGATCCAGTCGATCGAGGTTTCGTCCATCGACGAGTCCCATATCTTGCCGTCCTTGGTGAGGACGCGGCCCTGTCCATCCTTTTTTGCGACGCCGCTATGATGAAGGGCGATCACCTGCCAGAAGCGGTTGAACGCCGGCGAGCCTGATGAGCCCGAGCTGGTATCGGTCATGTACCAGACGAAATCCCCGACATATTTCAGAAGCTTGTTGTCACGAACACAGACTTGCTTCAGCTGCCCGCTCGGATGCTGAATGATCGTCAGATACTCGCCGGGATCGCCCTTGCCTGGCTGCCCACTGAGCGGCAGCCACCCCCAATCGATCAACCGTCGACCGCCCGCCAGCGACACCGGCGCTACGGCCACGATTGAATAGTCGAGCCTGTCATTGGTGTAGAAGAGCGTGGCCGGCTCGAAGCCGAACCGGACGGGCTCCCGTTCCATGCCGGCAACGTCCAGTTCATAGTCGAAGTCGGCAACGGAATTGAGAGCGTCGGCCGGCCTGCCGAATACGTGATTGTTGGTCATCATCAGGCCGGGGCCGATCAGGAAACCCGACGCATAACCCATCAGGTTGGCGCGCGCGTCCCTGAGCTGGATGCGGCAGACCGAACGCGAGGCGATGGTGCCCTTGCCCAGGTAGTTGATGCTGTCGAGTTCGTTGCCGTTGATGATCCGTTCGAGCCCGACCCGCGCAGACAAGGCGTCATCGGTTTGCGCCAGCAACTGGCGCATCCGGACCCGCTTTTGATCGACAGTCATCGGGATAGGACCGTCGCCAAGTTTCTTGTCCAGGGCGGCTGGTACGAAGTCCGCTTGCTTGAAGCGTCGTTCCGAGGCGGCAATGACCGTAGGTTTGATCAACATCGTCATCTCCAATCAAAAGTGAGAACACGCAGTATTGAAATCTCATGAGCGACAGGAGACGCAGAACTGCAGACGCAAAACGTCGCGTCACCTTGGCCAGATCGACAAAATTCCTGTCGCGATATGCTTGCGAAGGCGTGCCATTCGGCACGAGCCAAAAACGTGCAATAAGTCTAGGATACTACCTGAGTATGACACGCCATTCAACAACAACCACAACGTCGATCCCGGGACCAACTATGCCGAGCCTCGCCTGACGCTCCAGCGCCGCAATGCAACGCCGGCCCAGATCGCCTCGACCAGCCCGAACGGCCAGGCGCCCTGCAGAAATCCGTAAGCCGAGCCGAGCGCGCAAGCCGCCGCGAAGGCTAGGATGAACCAATGGCTGCGCTCCTCCAGCGCGTAAGCCAGCAGCATCGCGGTCACCGCGAACAAACCGAACAAACTCAAACTATCCATTGTCGCCTTCCACCGCGCGAAATTCCAGCGCCACAATTTTGTAACAAAGCAAACGGCGCTGCAGCGCTCACTGCGGCGGCTATCCATCGCAACGTGCGCATTGGACTCAAAATTTTCTGGCCGCCGCACACTACTACGTTAGTATGAGGCGCTGATTGCCAAAAACCATAACGTCAATCCGGGAGGGACTGCGATGCGCATTGCATTCGTATTGTGCTGTTCTGTTGCCTTGTTGGGTACGGTCGGAACGGCAAGCGCTCAAGACTGGACGAAATCGAAATGGGGGCCGAACGACGAGATCGGCGCCGCCAATTACATGACGCCCGAACTGGTCGTGAAGGCCGCGGGGCTGGTGAAGACCGGCAAGACCTATGCGCTCGGCATCCCCGTCGACTCCAAAACCCCCGCCTACCCGCCGCGCGCCTTCAAGATTACCATCGTACAGCCCGGACAGGCCGGCATCCCCGGACTCGGGCCGAGCAAGACGACCTATAATGACGACATCCTCGACACCTGGGTCGGCATCGGCAGCCAGCTCGACGGCCTCGGGCATATCGGCGTCGAGCACATCTATTACAACGGCAACAAGCTGCTTGAATTCGCCGATCCAACCGGCCTGAAAAAACTCGGCATCGAGAAGGTGCCGCCGATGGTGACGCGCGGCGTGCTGCTCGACATGGCCGCCCATTACGGCACCGACGTGGTCAAGGAAGGCACCGCGTTCAACGTCAAGGAGATCGAGGAAGTCTCCAAGAAGCAGGGCGTCGAGATCCGCCAGGGCGATGTGGTGATCTTCCACACCGGCTGGCTCAGCCTGATCGGCAAGGACGACAAGCGCTACTCGACCGGCGAACCCGGTCTCGGCGTCGAAGGCGCCAAATACCTCACTGGCAAGGGCGTGGTCGCGGTCGGCGCTGACACTTGGGCGGTCGAAGTGATCCCGTTCGAATCGAAGAACGTGTTCGAGGTGCACCAGATACTGCTACCGATGAACGGCACCTACATCCTGGAGAACATGGATACGGCCGAACTCGCGAAGGACAAGGCGTATGAGTTCCTGTTTGTCCTCGGCCAGCCGCGGTTCAAAGGCGGCGTGCAGAGCATGATCAACCCGGTCGCGATCCGGTAAGACGATAGCGGCGCATGGCGTGGCGTTCCCGCATGGGCGCCACGCCATGATCGGCTTTGCCTGCGCAACGTGCCGCGTGTTAAGCGGGGCGATGCCCGCCCCCATCCTGCCCCTGATCGATGCCGTGACACACTGGCCCGAGCGCGGCGCCCTCGTAGGCCTCGATCTCGGCACCAAGACCATTGGCGTCGCCGTATCCGATCCCGATCGGCGGCTGGCCACCGGCGTCGAGACCATCAAGCGCAAGGCCTTCAAGGCCGATGCGGCGCGGCTATTGGCAATCGCCGGCGAACGCAATGTGGTCGGCTTCGTGCTCGGCCTGCCCATCAACATGGACGGCAGCGAAGGGCCGCGCGCACAATCGACCCGGGCCTTCGCCCGCAACCTGGCCGGCCTCACCGGCCTCGCCATCGCGCTGTGGGACGAGCGGCTCTCGACCGCAGCCGTCGAGCGCGAACTGATCGGCATGGACGTCAGCCGCGCGCGGCGTGCCGAGGTTATCGACGAACACGCCGCGATCTTCATCCTGCAGGGCGCACTCGACCGGCTTTCGAAGCTGCACGGGGATCGCTGAAGATGGCGGTCGTCATTGCGGCGCTGCTGCCGGTATTCCTGCTGATCGTGCTCGGCTTCATCCTGAAGCGGAGCCTGATCCAGCCCGAGACGCAGTGGCACGGGCTGGAGCGCCTGACCTATTACGTGCTGTTTCCGGTCCTGCTGGTGCAGACGCTGGTCAAGGCCGACCTGGGCAAGGTGCCGGTCGCAGGCGTCGGCGGCGCGTTGCTGCTCTCGGTGCTGCTGATGTCGCTGTTGTGCCTCGCGCTGCGGCCCTTGCTCGCACGCCTCGCGATCGATGGGCCGGCCTTTACCTCGATCTTCCAGGGCGCGACACGGTGGCAGACCTATGTGGCGCTCGCCGTCTCCGACAATCTGTTCGGCACGCACGGGCTGGCGCTCGCCTCCGTCGCCATGGTCGCCATCATCCCGCTGGTCAATGTGTTCAGCGTCTCCGTGCTGGCCCATTACGCTTCGTCCAAAAAGCAATCGGTTGGCGCCATCGTCATGACGGTGGCGCACAATCCGCTGATCTGGGCCTGCGCCATCGGGCTCGCGCTCAACGTCGCCCACATCCCGCTTCCCAGGCTCTGGCACGAGGTTGCGGACGCGCTCGGGCGCTCTTCGCTGGCCATCGGTCTGTTGGTAACCGGCGCCGGCCTGCACCTCGAAGGCATGTTCCGCCCGAGCCTCGCCGCCTCGGTGGCCGTGTTCCTCAAGCTCGTGCTGATGCCTGTGATCGCGGTGGCGCTGGCGCTGTGGTTCGGCGTTGCCGGTTCCGACCTCGCCATCGTCACCGCCTGCGCCGCCGTGCCCGCCTCGTCCTCGGCCTACGTGCTGGCGCGGCAGATGGGCGGCGATGCGCCGCTGCTGGCGCAGATCATCACGCTGCAGACCATATTGGCGGCGGTGACGATGCCGATCGCGATTGCGCTGGTTGCATAGATCGTCATTGCGAGGAGCGATAGCGACGAAGCAATCCACCTTCCGTTGGTTCGGCCACATGGATTGCTTCGCTTCGCTCGCAATGACGGAGAGCGTTACCCCTGCCCCGCCAGCCAGAAAGTCTGGATGGTCGCGGCCAGATTGTTGATGCCGTGCAGGACGATCGTCAGCCAGGTGGAACCGGTGCGATAGCGGAGATAGCCGAGCAGCAGGCCGATGGTGAAAACCTCGCCGAAAAAGAACCAGTCATACTGCAGATGCAGCGAGGTCCAGGCCAGCGACGACAGGAAGATGGCGCCGGCGACGCCAAGCCTTGATTCCGACCAGCC
>DATCXE010000699.1:0-2722 GCA_036565985.1 Bradyrhizobium sp. | reverse complement strand
CGCTGTGCTCCTCGCAATGACGGTGGAGAAACCTCAGACCGTCAGCCGCGATCCATCGTGACCCTTGATCGCAAGCGCCATCACTGCGCCCGGCGTCTCGCCTGACACCGCAACCGGCAGGAAATGCTCCGTCCGCCCCTGCGTCCCGCTTTCGATCAGGACCTGGCGCGTCGCGCCGGTCTCTGCCGCCAGCCGTCTCCGCAACGCCGCCTCACCGACCCCGCGCAAACGTTTCGCGCGCTCCCTGATCTCGCCACCGGCGACCTGCGGCATCCGCGCGGCCGGCGTACCGGGGCGCTTCGAATAGGGAAACACGTGCAGGAAGGTGAGACCGCACTCGTGTACGAGGTCCTGCGAACGCGAGAACATCTCTTCGGTCTCGGTCGGAAAACCGGCGATGATATCGGCGCCGAGCGTGATATCCGGGCGCAGCCGCCGCACCTGGGCACAGAATTCGATCGCATCCTTGCGTGAATGCCGCCGCTTCATGCGCTTCAGAATGAGATCATCGCCCGATTGCAGCGACAGGTGCAGATGCGGCATCAGGCGCTCGTCATTGGCGATGACGTCGAGCAGATCGTTATCGGCCTCGATCGAATCGATCGAGGAAATCCGCAACCGCGTCAGTTCCGGCACGTGCCGCAAAATCTGCTTTGTCAGGCGGCCGAGCGTCGCGTAACCCGGAAGATCGGCGCCGTAGCTCGTGAGGTCCACGCCGGTCAGCACGATCTCGGCATGGCCGCGCTCGACCAACGCACGAACCTGATCCACCACCGCGCCCATCGGCACCGAGCGGGAATTGCCGCGGCCATAGGGGATGATGCAGAAGGTGCAGCGGTGATCGCAGCCGTTCTGCACCTGCACGAACACCCGCGGCAGCCCGGCCTTGAATCCGTCGAGCAGATGCGGCGCCATCGCCTTTACCGCCATGATATCGGCGACCGCGATCTTCTCGCTTGTGCCGATACCGAAGCCTGAATCGAACGCCGCGCGCGCCTCACGCCAGGCCTCGCCCCGCATCTTCTCGTCATTGCCGACGACGCGGTCGACCTCGGCCATTTCGGCAAACATCTCTGCTTGCGTCTGCGCCGCGCAGCCGGTGACGACGATGCGAAGCTCCGGCCGCTCGCGCTTCAGCCGCCGGATCGACTGCCGCGCCTGCGCCACGGCCTCGTTGGTGACCGCGCAACTATTGATGACGACGGTATCGGAAAGTCCGGCGCGCTCCGCCTCGCGGGCGATCACCTCGGATTCGAACGCGTTGAGACGGCAGCCGAAAGTGAGGACGTCGACGCTCATTGTGCCCAGGCTCAGGCGACGCTGGCGAACAGCGCCGGATCGAAGCGGCCTTCATATTCGAAATCGGCCGTCCCGGTCATCAGCACATGGTCGTCGCGCTCGCGCCATTCGATTCCGAGCCGCCCGCCGGGCAGCGTGATTTCGACCGTGCGATTGGCGCGCTTCAACCGCGCCGCAGCGACCGCGGTCGCACACGCGGCCGAGCCGCAGGCCTTTGTCAATCCGGCGCCGCGCTCCCAGGTGCGGATCGTGATGTGATCGCGATCGACGATGTGGGCCAACGTGATGTTGGCGCGTTCGGGAAAGATCGGGTGATTTTCCAGGAGCGGTCCGAAGCGCTCGAGGTCATAGGCGTTGACGTCGTCGACCCAGAAGATCGCGTGCGGATTGCCCATCGAGACCACCGACGGCGAATGCAGCACCGGCGCGTCGATCGGCCCGACCTGCAGTTCGATGTAGCGGGTGTCGCGAAACTCCTCCGCCAGCGGAATGTCCTGCCAGGCGAACTTGGGCGCGCCCATATCGACGGTGTAGAGGTCGGGCGCCGGGCCCTGCCAGCAGTTCAGCAGGCCGGCGCGGGTCTCGAAGGTCACGGCGGTCTGGCCGGTCTTCTCAAACAGGCGGCGCACCACGCAGCGCATGCCGTTGCCGCAGGCGCCGGCCTCCGAGCCGTCATTGTTGTAGATGCGGATGAAGGCCTCGGTGCCCTGCAGCCGCGGCGGCTGCAATACCATCAACTGGTCATAGGGCACGCCCGCGGGGGAAGCGACCGCCCGCGCTTCCTCGGCCGTCACAGCGGCCTTGGAATCGCGCAGGTCCACCACGACAATTTCATTGCCGATGCCGTTCATCTTGGCAAATGCGTGGTTGGCCAGCGCGCTCATCGGATTTCCCAATTTATGCCTGCCTTATATGGCCAATGATGGCGCGTTGGCTAGTGAGGCGAATTTGCAGTTCCTATCAGTTTTTCTGTAACCCCTTCATAGGAACTGCAAATTCGCCTCACCAGGAAACGACGACCCTGCTGGTGCTCCTCTTAATTCCGAAGTTCGCATAAGTGCCAGCCGCATATGCTTGCGAACTTCGGAATTGGAGCACCAGTCCGCAGGGCCACATGACGCATCTGTCATAGGACGGAAGCGGACCTTGCATGTTAGGAGTAGCAAATCCGGGCGGGCGCGATCGGGTGCCGCTGCCGCCTGGGGTGGATGGAGAATACCCGAATGAACCGTATCAGCACTTTGCGCGCAGCCATGGTCGCGCTGGTCCCGATGGTGGCGATTGCGCTCGGCGGGACTGCCCTGGCGCAATCGCCGGCACCGTCCGCCTCTCCGGCCGCGAGCCCGTCGGCATCCCCGGCGCCAGCGGCATCCCCAACCCCCGCCCCCGCGGCGTCGGTCGTCCCCGTGCCGCCACCGGCCGA
>DATCXE010000691.1:0-8994 GCA_036565985.1 Bradyrhizobium sp. | reverse complement strand
GACGCTCGCGCTGCAGTTCGGCGGCGCCGCCGGCACGCTCGCCGCCCTCGGCGACAAGGGACTGCAGGTCTCGGAGCGACTGGCGACGGAGCTCGAGCTGCCCCTGCCCGATGCGCCCTGGCACACCCATCGCGACCGCATCGCGGAGGCGGCCTCGGTGTTCGCCATCATCGCCGGCACCTGCGGCAAGATCGCGCGCGACGTTTCGCTGATGATGCAGACCGACGTCGCCGAGGCGTTCGAGCCGTCGGGCGAGGGCCGCGGCGGCTCCTCCACCATGCCGCACAAGCGCAATCCGGTGGCGGCCGCCAGCGCGCTCGCCGCAGCCACCATGGCCCCCAATCTCGCGGCGACGATATTTGCGGCGCAGGTTCAGGACCACGAGCGCAGCGCCGGTCCCTGGCACGCGGAATGGCCGACGCTGCCGACGCTGATGCTGGTCACGTCGGGCGCGCTGGCTGCGATCGTCGACATCGCCGAAGGGCTGGAGGTCGACGCCAAGCGCATGCGTGCAAATCTCGACGCGACGGGCGGACTGATCATGGCCGAAGCGGTGGCGATGGCGCTGGCTGAAAAGATCGGCAAGAGCGACGCCCATCACCTGATCGAAGCGGCGAGCAAGAAGGCTGTCACAGACAAGAAGCATCTGCGCGATGTGCTGATGGCTGATTCGAAAATCACTGCGCAGCTTGATACCGGAAAAATCACTGCACTTTTCGAGCCGATGGCCTATCAGGGCGCCTCGCAGGCCCTGATCGATCGTCTGCTCGCTTCGCTGGACGACAAATAAGAGACCGGAGACTTTCCATGCCGATGATCGACGCCGACGGGTGCCTGCTCAACGTATCGGTCGAAGGCCGCGACGGCGGACCGACGCTGATGCTGTCGAATTCGCTGGGCTCGACGATGCAGATGTGGGAGCCGCAGATGAAGGCGCTCACGCAGGTATTCCGCGTCATCCGCTACGACCGGCGCGGCCACGGCAAGTCGAATGTGCCGCCCGGCCCCTATTCGATGGAGCGTTTCGGCCGCGACGTGCTGGCGATCCTCGACGACCTCAATATCGCGAAGACGCATTGGTGCGGCCTGTCGATGGGCGGCATGGTCGGGCAATGGCTGGGCGCCAACGCGCCTGACAGATTCGGGAAGTTGGTCCTCGCCAACACGGCCTGCCACTATCCGGACCCGACCAACTGGCTCAACCGCATCAAGGCGGTGAAGGAAGGCGGCATCGCGGCCGTGGCGGATACCGTGATCGCCGGCTGGCTGACGGCGGATTTTCGCGAGCGCGAGCCGCAAATCACCGCCAACATGAAGGCGATGATGCTGGCGTCGCCGGTGGAAGGCTACCTTGCCTGCTGCGAGGCACTCTCCACGCTCGACCAGCGCGAGCTGCTGCCGAAGATCAAAAGCCCCACGCTGGTGATTGCCGGCCGCCATGACATGTCGACGCCGATTGCAGCCGGCGAATTCATCCGCAGCCGCGTACCCGGCGCCAGCATGACGATCCTGGACGCCGCGCACATTTCCAATGTCGAGCAGCCGCACGCCTTCACCGATGCGGTGGTCGGCTTCCTGACGCAGAGATAATCATCGTCGTCGTTCCGGGGCGATGCGAAGCATCGAACCCGGAACCTCGAGATTCCGGGTTCGATGCTGACGCATCGCCCCGGAATGACGGCCCGGGAGGAGACACTTATGAACGACGACAAGCGCCGCGACGACGGCATGGCCCAGCGACGAAAAGTGCTCGGCGATGAATGGGTCGACAAATCGATCAAGAACCGCAACGCGTTCAACACCGACTTCCAGGATCTGATCACCCGATATGCCTGGGGCGACATCTGGACCCGGCCGCATTTCGACCACCGCACCCGCCGCGTGCTCGTCATCGGCACCATGGTGGCGCTCGGCCAGTGGGATGAATTCCGCCTGCATGTGCGCGCAGCGCTTGCCGAAGGCGGCTTCAGCCCCGACGACATCAAGGAGATCCTGTTGCAACAGGCGATCTATTGCGGCGTGCCGGCAGCCAATCACGCCGTCAAGGAAGCCAACGCGATCATTGCCGAACTGGGTCTGCTAAAGACCTAGCGTACGGCGCGGCGGCGTGCGCCTGCCGTTCGGCCGACCCCGTGCCCGAGGGCCGGTGGAATCCAAAGAAAAACCCCGCCCTTCGGCGAGGCCTTCCTTGCTTATCGGTCCAAACTAACGGTCCTGACCGGGATTGGGTCTCTGCTGCCCCTGACGCCCCGGGTCCTGCTGCTGCTGGCCGGGCTTCTGGCCGCCGCCCTGCTGCTGACCGGGCTTCTGGCCCGGGCTCTGGTTCTGCTGGCCCGGGTTCTGGTTCTGGTTAGTCATTGAGCAATCTCCGTTGTTGAGACGTAGCCGGGGTCAACGGAGGGCCAGGGCGTTGGTTGCCGGAGAACAGCGGTTCCGCCGCGATCATTCCGCGGCAAAGGCGTGGCCGGACTATGAAGCTGGAACCGGCTTGCAAAAACTAGCTCTGTACAAGCCGTTTAAGCCGCACCCGGCGCCGTTGCCGCCCCCGGTTCCCGCTGCTAGAAAATGACACGACGCGTCGTCATGGGCTGCCGGGAGCTCTCGCCGCGTCTTCGTTCAACAAACGGCAGCGCATGGATTATTTCGCCCAGCAACTGATCAACGGCCTCGTGCTCGGCTCGATCTACGGCCTGATCGCCATCGGCTACACCATGGTCTATGGCATCGTCGGCATGATCAATTTCGCCCATGGCGATATTTTCATGATCGGCGGCTTCATCGCGCTGATCACGTTCCTGATCCTGGTCTCGTTCGGCCTGACCGCCATCCCCCTGATCCTGCTGGTCGTGCTTTTGGTATCGATGGCGATCACGGCGCTCTATGGCTGGACGGTGGAACGCATCGCCTACCGGCCGCTGCGGCATTCGTTCCGCCTCGCGCCGATGCTTTCGGCGATCGGCATGTCGTTCGTGCTGACCAATTTTTCCCAGGTCGCGCAGGGGGCGCGGGTCAAGCCGGTGCCGCCGATCATCACCGGCGGCTACACCCTGCATGAGGGCGCCGAAGGCTTCAACGTACAGCTTTCCAACGTCCAGATCATCGTCGTCGTCACCACCATCGTGCTGCTGGCGCTGTTCACCTGGCTGGTCTCGAGCACGCGGCTGGGGCGCGACATGCGCGCCTGCGAACAGGACCAGACCATGGCCTCACTGCTCGGCGTCGACGTCGACCGCACCATTTCCATGACCTTCGTGATCGGCGCAGCGCTGGCCGCCGTCGCCGGCATGATGTACCTGCTCTATTACGGCCTCGTCGATTTCTTCATGGGCTTCGTCGCCGGCATCAAGGCGTTCACCGCCGCCGTCCTTGGCGGCATCGGCTCGCTGCCCGGCGCGATGCTGGGCGGACTCCTGATCGGCCTGATCGAGACGCTGTGGTCGGCCTACTTCTCGGTCGAGTACAAGGATGTCGCCGCGTTCTCTATCCTGATCGTCGTCCTGATCTTCCTTCCGACCGGCCTGCTCGGCCGGCCCGAAGTCGAAAAAGTCTGACGGGCGGCAGCGTGAGCGCACCCCCCGCCGCCCAAACCTCGCGCGCTCCGGGCGCAGCCTTCATTCTCAAGAAAGCGCTGATCAGTGCGCTGGTCGCGCTGGTGCTGTTTTCGCTGATGATCGGCGTACGCACCGAGGCAGGCCCCGAAGGAAATCTGATCTACTGGACACGGTTCGGCGATCTCGCCGCGATCGTTGCGACCGTGTTCGGCGGCAGCATCGTCATCGAACTGCTGCGGCAATGGTGGGGACCGGTCGGCACGATCCGCGTGGTGCCGCCCGCGGTGCAAAGCACGCTTTCGCGCGCCGGACGGCTGATCGCGCCGGTGCTGCTGGTGTTCACCTTTCTGGTGCCGGTCATCTTTTATAACGAGCGCTATATTCTCGACCTCGGCATCCTCGTGCTCACTTACGTGATGCTCGGCTGGGGACTGAACGTGGTGGTCGGCCTCGCCGGCCTGCTCGATCTCGGCTATGTCGCGTTCTATGCCGTCGGCGCCTATTCCTACGCGCTGCTGGCGACCAATTTCGGATTGTCGTTCTGGATCTGCCTGCCGCTCGCCGGCATCCTCGCCGCGTTCTGGGGCGTGCTGCTCGGCTTTCCCGTGCTGCGGCTGCGCGGCGATTATCTCGCCATCGTTACGCTGGCCTTCGGCGAGATCATCCGTCTCGTCCTGCTCAACTGGCAGAGCCTGACCGGCGGACCGAACGGCGTCACCGGCATCCCCCGGCCAACGCTGTTCGGCATACCGCTGTCGGCGGGCGACGACGGCCTTGCCGCCATGCTCGGCATCGAATACTCGCCGACCCACCGTATCGTATTCCTGTTCTACATTATCCTGGCGCTGGCGCTGCTCACCAACTGGGTCACGATTCGCCTCCGCCGCCTGCCGATCGGCCGCGCCTGGGAAGCGTTGCGCGAAGACGAAGTCGCCTGCCGCGCGCTCGGCATCAACACCACCACGACCAAGCTCACGGCGTTTGCCACCGGCGCGATGTTCGGCGGCTTTGCCGGCGCTTTCTTCGCGACGCGACAGGGCTTCATCAGCCCGGAGTCCTTCACCTTCCATGAATCGGCGCTGGTGCTGGCGATCGTGGTGCTCGGCGGCATGGGCTCGCAGCTCGGCGTCGCGCTCGCGGCGCTCGCCATGATCGGGGGCTTCGAGCTGTTTCGCGGGCTCGACCAGTACCGCATGCTGGTGTTCGGCATGGCGATGGTGCTGCTGATGATCTGGCGCCCGCGCGGCCTGATCGGGCACCGCGCACCGACCGTGTTCCTGAAGCACAGCCAGGCGATCTCATCCGACCTCGTCAAGGAGGGACACGGATGAGCGGCGATCACATCCTGTCCGTCGATCGCCTGTCGATGCGCTTCGGCGGCATCGTCGCCGTCAACGAACTTTCCTTCAACGCCGAGCGGCGCAAGATCACCGCGCTGATCGGACCGAACGGCGCCGGCAAGACCACCGTATTCAACTGCATCACCGGCTTCTACAAGCCGACCTCGGGCGCCATCCGGCTCGTGCATGATGACGGCAATGCCATCCAGCTCGAGCGGCTGAACGATTTCCGGATTTCCAAACTCGCCCGGGTCGCGCGCACGTTCCAGAACATCCGGCTGTTTCCCGGCATGACGGCGCTGGAAAACCTGATGGTGGCGCAGCACAACGCACTGATGCGCGCGTCCGGACTGACGTTTCTCGGCCTGATCGGCGCGCCGTCCTGGCGCAGCGCCGAGCAGGCTGCGATCGACCTGGCGCGGGCATGGCTTGATCGCATCGGACTTCTGGACCGCGCCGACGATGCCGCCGGCAATTTGCCCTATGGCGACCAGCGGCGGCTCGAAATCGCGCGCGCGATGTGCACCGGGCCGGCTTTGCTGTGCCTCGATGAACCGGCCGCCGGACTGAACGCGCGGGAGAGCGCTGCGTTGAGTGAACTCCTGCTTTCGATCCGCGCCGATCAGGGCACATCGATCCTGCTGATCGAGCACGACATGTCGGTGGTGATGGAAATCTCCGACCACGTCGTCGTGATGGATTACGGCGTCAGGATCGCCGAGGGTTCGCCGCAGCATGTCCGCGACGATCCCAAGGTCATCGCCGCCTATCTCGGCGCCGATGAAGAGGAAGCCATCGCGGTGATGGAGAGCGGAACGTGACGCGGCCTCCCAGCTTTTCCCGGATGCGATGCAGCGCGGAGCGATGTGTCGCTATTCCGGGATCCAGTTCCTCGCGCAGGAGCTTGGGTCCCGGTTCGGCACAGCGGCACTATGCGCCGCAGTGCGCCCGGGACACGAGGGCTATCGCATGAGCCAGCCCCTGCTCGCGATCCGCTCGCTGCGCGCGGCCTACGGCAAGATCGAGGCGCTGAAGGGCATCGATCTCGACATCAACGCCGGCGAGATCGTGGCGCTGATCGGCGCCAACGGCGCCGGCAAGTCGACGCTGATGATGACGATTTTTGGCCGGCCCCGCGCCCGCTCCGGTCGCATCGAATTCGATGGCCAGGACATCACCGGCGTGCCGACCTACGAGATCGCCAGACTGCGCATCGCTCAATCCCCGGAAGGCCGCCGGATTTTCCCGCGCATGAGCGTGGCGGAAAACCTGCAGATGGGCGCCGATGCGACCGACTGCAGCGAGGCCGAACGGGCCAGCGGCCTGGAGCGTGTCTTCACCCTGTTCCCGCGGCTGAAGGAGCGCCTCGCCCAGCGCGGCGGCACGCTGTCGGGCGGCGAGCAGCAGATGCTGGCGATCGGCCGCGCCCTGATGAGCCGCCCGCGCCTGCTGATGCTGGACGAGCCGTCGCTGGGCCTTGCGCCCCTGATCGCGCGGCAGATCTTCGACGCGATAAGGACGCTGAACCGGCAGGACGGCCTGACCGTCCTGATCGTCGAGCAGAACGCCAATCACGCGCTGAAACTCGCCCATCGCGGCTATGTCATGGTCAACGGCCTGATCACCCTGTCCGGAACCGGAAGCGAACTGCTGCAGCGCCCGGAAATCCGTGCTGCCTACCTGGAAGGCGGCCGGCGGGGGTAACGTTCCGCCAGCCATGACACTCGCTGCGGCAAGATGATGCGATCAGACCGTGATTTGCCGAAAAATTGCCGATGACTTCGCGGTAAAATCAGCCGACAATGGCCATGATTTTCGTACCCGGCCTGCCGGGTGTTTCCCGAAATCGACCTACCCCACGAGGATACCTCATGAAATCACTGAAACTCATCGGCTTGGCATTGGGCGTATCGTTGGCGCTTTCGACCACAGCACTGGCGCAGGACATCTCCATCGCCGTGGCCGGCCCGATGACGGGCGGCGAATCCGCGTTCGGCCGGCAGATGAAGAACGGCGCCGAACAGGCCGTGGCCGACATCAACGCCGCCGGCGGCGTGCTCGGCAAGAAGCTGGCGCTGCAGGTCGGCGACGACGCCTGCGACCCCAAGCAGGCGCGCTCGGTGGCGGAGAAATTCGCCAGTGCGAAGATCCCGTTCGTCGCCGGACATTTCTGTTCGTCGTCCTCGATCCCGGCGTCGGAGGCCTATGCCGACGGCAACGTCCTGCAGATCACGCCGGCCTCGACCAACCCGCTGTTCACCGAGCGCAAGCTGTGGAACGTGGCGCGCGTCTGCGGCCGTGACGATCAGCAGGGCCTGGTTGCTGCCGGCTACATCGTCAAGAACTTCAAGGGCAAGAACGTCGCCATCCTCAACGACAAGACCACCTACGGAAAAGGTCTCGCCGACGAAACCAAGAAGGCGCTGAACAAGGCCGGCATGACCGAAAAGATGTTCGAGTCCTACAACAAGGGCGACAAGGACTTTAACTCGATCGTGTCGCGGCTGAAGCGCGACAATATCGATCTGGTCTTTGTCGGCGGCTACCATCAGGAAGCCGGCCTGATCCTGCGTCAGATGCGCGACCAGGGCCTCAAGACCGTGCTGATGGCGGGCGACGCCATGAACGACAAGGAGTTCGCCTCCATCACGGGCCCCGCCGCCGAAGGCACGCTGTTCACTTTCGGTCCCGACCCGCGCAACAAGCCGACCGCGAAGGCGATCGTCGAGAAGTTCAAGGCCAAGAACATCGATCCCGAAGGCTACACCCTCTACACCTACGCTGCGATGCAGGTCTGGACGCAGGCCGTGGCGAAGGCGAAGTCCACCGACCCGAAGAAGGTCATGGAGACCATCAAGGCCGGCGAATGGGACACCGTGCTCGGCAAGTTGGGCTTCGACGCCAAGGGCGACATCAAGGCGATCGACTATGTCGTCTACAAGTGGGACGCCAAGGGCAACTACACCGAGATCAATCCGAAGGGTTCCTGACGCCCGCACGGCACAACCCGCGATTGCAGACGCCCCGGCTCGCCGGGGCGTTTTGTTTTGGGTTCCGGATAATTCGTCGCACTCTGGAACAATTGGGTTCCCTGCGCATTAGTCAGCTTGGGCTGAGTTCCATGTCATTGATTTCACGACCTTAACCGCTGTTCCGGCTTGATCTGCAGTTGGGCGCCGGTTCTATTCCGTGAAGTCGCATCTCGGCCACGAGATTCGCGCGCACTGGCTTCGAGGAACCGCATGAGTGATCTTTCTCCCGGACCGTCACAGGTTCGTCGCGCCGCCAAACGCAAGCCAGCCCCGAACGGAAAAACCGACCCGATGCAGGATCTGCTGCACGCCCTGCAGGCGATGCGGGCGGGCGACTTCTCGGTGCGGATGACCGGCGATCACCTCGGCATCGAGGGCAAGATCGCCGACACGTTCAACGAAATCGTCGCCGCCAACCAGCGCATGGCACAGCAGCTTGAGCATGTCGGCCAGGTCGTCGGCCGCGAAGGCAAGACCCGGCAGCGGGTCAAGTTCGACCTTTCGAGCGGCTCTTGGGCGGACATGGAGGGATCGGTCAACACGCTGATCGACGACCTGCTGTGGCCGACCCGCGAAGTCACGCGCGCGGTCGCGGCCGTGGCGCAAGGCGACCTGCTGCAGACCGTGCAGCTTGACGTCGACGGCCGTCCGCTCGGCGGCGAGTTCCTGCAGTCTGCCAACATCGTGAACACGATGATCAAGCAGCTCAGCGTGTTCACCTCGGAAGTGACGCGCGTGGCGCGCGAGGTCGGCACCGAGGGCAAGCTTGGCGGCCAGGCCCAGGTGCCCGAAGTGACCGGCGTTTGGAAGGACCTCACCGAGAGCGTCAACTCGATGGCCAACAACCTCACCGGCCAGGTCCGCAACATCGCCGAAGTCACCATTGCGGTCGCCAATGGCGACTTGTCAAAGAAGATCACGGTCGACGTTCGCGGCGAGATCCTGCAACTCAAGGAAGCCATCAACACGATGGTGGACCAGCTTCGGTCCTTTGCCTCGGAAGTGACGCGCGTCGCCCGCGAGGTCGGCACCGACGGCAAGCTCGGCGGCCAGGCGATCGTGCCCGGCGTC
>DATCXE010000690.1:0-4553 GCA_036565985.1 Bradyrhizobium sp. | reverse complement strand
GGCTTTCATCGACAACACCGAGCCGAAGCCGCAGACGCCGGCCGATATCATCAATTCCCGTGGCTTCTGGGACGACCCGCCGGCTAGCGCCAGCCAGCCGACTCCCGCGCAGGTCGCAGCGCTGCGCGCCCGCCAGGCGCTAGCCGACGCCACCGATCCGCAGCCGACCGCCAGCGTCTCCGAGGCCTTCAAGAAGGCGCTGGCCTATGCGCCGGCCGCCACCTCGCCGGTCGACCGCTCGAACGTCGTCACGGCCTCCATCGCCATGCCGCGTCCCACCCGTTCAGCTCGCAATTCCGACGCCGTCGCGACCGAGGTCAACACCGTGATCGCCAAGGGCGCGCAGGGTCAGGACACCGCGGTCGCAACCTCGGCCCGTCTCGCCGCCGCCCAGGGTAACGCCATCTGGATGCGGGTCATGATGCTGGCGCCGAGTGCAAGCAGCGCGATGTCGACGACGGTGCTCGGCGATACCGAGATGACCCAGATGCGCAGCTACTTCGTCAAGCCGCAGACCGCGATCGCCATGACCTTCTCGGAAGATCCGATGATGGGCATGACCTGCGACCGCTTCACGGGATCGGCGACGGCGAAGCTTTCGACCCACGTGCTGCGCACCGCCGCACTGCGCTAGCTTCAGCCGACAATATTCCCGCAATCGTGTCGTCGTCCTCGCGAAGGCGAGGACCCATAACCGCAAATACGCGTGTCGGAGTTCGCTGCGGCCCCGGTATTCTTCACCTCGGGCATCGGCGGCTATGGATCCCGGGTCGCGCTTCGCTTGCCCGGGACGACGAGAGATTTGTGTGGCGACCGAACGCCTCAGAGCATTCCCAGCGCCTGCATGTAGGTTTCCAGTATCGTTTCCTGTTCGGCGCGCTCGTTGGCGTCTTGCTTGCGCATCCGAACAATGGTGCGCAGCGCTTTGACATCGAAGCCGTTGCCCTTGGCTTCCGCATAGACGTCGCGGATGTCGTCGGAAATCGTCTTCTTTTCTTCTTCCAGACGCTCGATGCGTTCGATGATGGCCTTGAGCTGGTCTTTGGCGAATCTTGTCGCGGGCTCGTCCTGGACGGCGGCGGCGGAGGTGGCCATCGGTTACTCCTGAGTGGAACTGCAGATGAGGCTTAAAGATCAAGCGCCGCACGCGTTACCGCACGGCGCTTTTCCGGAAATGACCCTCAAGATCGGGGGGCCTTGCGTCAAGGCAACATCACGCTCATCCACAGCGCGCCCACAGGAGATGACGGCGAGCCGTCATTCCGGGGCGATGCGAAGCATCGAACCCGGACTCTCGAGATTCCCCGGGGTGCAATTGCACCCCTGAGGTCTGGTGCTAGCGCACCATCCCGGAATGACGAGCCCAGTTACGTTCAGGATTGCGAGGCGCAATCGCAATCAATGCCCGGGATGAACCTTCTTCATCGCGGCCAGCTGCTCAGGCGTCGCCGCCCCCTGGTGCTTCGCCTTCCACTCCTCGTAGGGCATGCCGTAGACCGCCTCGCGGCTCTCGTCCTTGCTGACGGCAACGCCCTTGGCGTCGGCCTCTTCCTTCATCCAGTTGGACAGGCAGTTGCGGCAGAAGCCGGCCAGATTCATCAGATCGATATTCTGAACGTCGGTACGGCCCTGCAAATGGCTCACCAGGCGCCGGAAAACGGCGGCTTCCAGTTCCGTTCTGGTTTTGTCGTCGATGGTCATGGCCGTGGGTCCCGCGTTGGCGAGCACGATCCGGAAAAGTAGGGTCCGGTTTTCCGAAAGATCGTGCTCAAAACATGAATCAGAGCATATCGGCATCAGATGGGAATTGTCACAGATTTTGCCATATCTGCGCGCAAAAGACGGCATCCCGGACGGTATTCTGGTTTCCCATGGCGCGGGAAATGCGCGTCCTGCCGTTGACAGGTCCGCCCGGGCCACGCGAAATCGTCAATCATTTGATGTAGCTTCCCTGCATGACTGCAAGAGATTCTTTCCGCTTCCTTACCGCTCGCGTGATCGCCGGCCTGCTGCCGATGCTCGCGCTGGCAGTAACCTGCGCGTGGAGCAGCCCGGCGGCGGCCGACTTCCGGCTCTGCAACAATACTTCCAGCCGGGTCGGCATCGCGCTCGGCTACAAGGACGCCGAGGGCTGGACCACCGAGGGCTGGTGGAACGTATCCTCGCGCAGTTGCGAGACGCTGCTGCGCGGAACCCTGGTCGCCCGCTTCTATTACATCTACGCGCTTGACTATGACCGCGGCGGCGAATGGTCCGGACAGGCCTTCATGTGTTCGCGCGACAAGGAATTCACCATCAAGGGCACCGAGAATTGTCTGGCGCGCGGTTACGACCGCACCGGCTTTTTCGAAGTCGACACCGGCGAACAGAGAGCATGGACCGTGCAACTGACCGAAGCCAACGAGCAGCCGGGGCAGCGCGTGCCGGGAATTCCGGGCACGGTGGGACCAAGCGGTCCGGGCGGGGTCCCCGGCCTGGGCACACCGGGTCTGCCGCCAGCCACGGCGCCCAAGCAATGAGGCGACTCCGTCGTATCAAGATTCTCGCAACGCTCGGCCCGGCATCGTCAGACAGCGCGATGATCCGGAAGCTGTTCGAGGCCGGTGCGGACGTGTTCCGCATCAACATGAGCCACACCCCGCACGACAAGATGCGTGAGCTGGTGCAGACCATCCGCAATGTCGAGTCGAGCTACGGCCGGCCGATCGGCATCCTGGTCGATTTGCAGGGACCGAAGCTGCGGCTCGGCGCGTTCGCCGAAGGCTCGACCCAGCTCAAGAACGGCCAGAGCTTCGTGCTCGATTCCGACAAGGCCCCGGGCGACAACAGCCGCGTGCAGCTGCCGCATCCGGAAATTCTCGCAGCACTTCGCCCCGGCCATGCGCTGCTGCTCGACGACGGCAAGGTGCGCCTGATCGCCGAGGAGACCTCGCCGGAACGCGCGGTGACGCGGGTGGTGATCGGCGGCAAGATGTCGGACCGCAAGGGCGTCAGCCTGCCCGATACCGACCTGCCAGTATCGGCGATGACGCCAAAGGATCGCGCCGATCTCGAAGCAGCCCTTGTGACCGGGGTAGACTGGATAGCCCTTTCCTTCGTGCAGCGCGCCGAGGACGTCATCGAAGCCAAGCGAATGATCCGCGGCCGCGCCGCGGTGATGGCCAAGATCGAAAAGCCGCAGGCAATCGATCGCCTTGCCGAAATCATCGACGCTTCCGACGCCCTGATGGTTGCGCGCGGAGATCTCGGCGTTGAACTGCCGCTGGAGCGGGTGCCAGGCCTGCAGAAGCAGATGACGCGGATGGCGCGCCGCGCCGGCAAGCCGGTGGTGGTCGCAACGCAGATGCTGGAATCGATGATCCAGTCGCCGGTGCCGACCCGCGCCGAAGTCTCCGACGTCGCCACCGCGGTCTATGAAGGCGCCGACGCCATCATGCTGTCGGCGGAGTCCGCCGCCGGCAAATTCCCCGTCGAGGCGGTCTCCACCATGAATCGCATCGGCGAGGAAGTGGAGCGCGACCCTACCTATCGCTCGGTGCTGACAGCGCAGCGCCCCGAACCGGAGAACACGGTCGGCGACGCGATCGCGGACGCCGCGCGGCAGATCGCCGAGACGCTGGAATTGGCGGCCATCATCTGCTGGACCTCGTCGGGCTCCACTGCCATCCGCGTGGCGCGCGAGCGGCCGAAGCTGCCGGTGGTCGCGATCACGCCGAACATGGCAACGGGTCGCAAACTGTCTGTCGTGTGGGGCGTGCATTGCGTGGTCGCGGAAGATGCCCACGACCAGGACGACATGGTCGATCGCGCCGGCTCGATTGCGTTCCGCGACGGCTTCGCAAAGGCAGGCCAGCGCGTGATCATCGTCGCCGGCGTGCCGCTCGGCATCCCCGGCACCACCAACATGGTGCGCATCGCCTCCGTCGGCTCCAGCAAGGACGCAGAGATGTAAGAGGTATCGTCATTCCGGGCGCGCGTCAGCGCGAGCCCGGAACGACAACGGCACTTACTGCAGCGTGGCGTCGAGCGTAATCTTCGTATTGAGCAGTTTCGACACGGGGCAGCCAGCCTTGGCCATGCCTGCCAACTCCTGGAATTTCGCGTTGTCGGCGCCAGGGATTTTCGCATTCAGCGTCAGGTGCACCGAGGTAATGGCAAAACCATCGCCCTGCTTCTCCAGCGTGACGTCGGCCTTGGTCTCCATGTGTTCGGCGGTGAGCTTGGCCTCGCCCAGGATCAGCGACAGCGCCATGGTGAAACAGGCGGCATGCGCCGCGCCGATCAGTTCCTCCGGATTTGAGCCGGGCTTGCCTTCGAAGCGGCTGGAGAAGCCGTAGGGGTAGTCGTTGAGCGCGCCGCTCCTGGTCGAGATTGCGCCCTTGCCGTCCTTGATGCCGCCCTGCCATTTGGCGGATCCTGATGTCGTCGTCATCGCATGCTCCTCGTCACGGGGGTTGGATCGTTGATAAAGCAGCAGCGTGACAGTTGGTTGCGGCAAAGACGTGTCGTGTTCGCTATGCCCCCACCAGCGCTTTCGCCGGTAACACGGCCGG
>DATCXE010000686.1:0-3291 GCA_036565985.1 Bradyrhizobium sp. | reverse complement strand
GGCCGCATCGATCTCGTGGTGACCGAGGAGCAGGTGCCCGATCCCAACGGCCTCTGCTTCTCGCCCGACTACAAGAAGCTCTACGTCGCCGGCACCGGCAAGGGGCCGGGCGACACCGGTCCCGGCGGCAAGGGCGAGATCTTTGTGTTCGATGTCGGCACCGACAACAAGCTCTCCAACCACAAGCGGTTCAGCGATTGCATGGTCGACGGCGTGAAGTGCGGTCCCGACGGCCTGCGCTGCGATGTCAACGGCAATGTGTGGGCCTCCAGCAATGCCGGCCGCGCCGTCGGCTACAGCGGCGTGACGGTGTGGTCGCCGGAAGGCAAGCTCCTCGGCCGGATCCGCCTGCCCGAGGTCTGCGGCAACGTCACCTTTGGCGGCCCCAAGCGCAACCGCCTGTTCATGGCCGCGAGCCAATCGCTCTATGCCGTGTACACGGCAACGCAGGGGGCGGGGCCGGGTTGAGCGGTTCTGCTTCCCTCTCGATGTCATTCCGGGATGCGCCCGTCAGGGCGCAGGCCCGGAATCCATCAAGCGGCATAACCTGTCGCACGATGGATTCCGGGTTCTCGCTTCGCGAGCCCCGGAATGACCGCGGGGAAAATCGATTCATTAAAATTTGTCACGAATTCGAAACCTTCAGCCAACTGCTCCGGCAAAAGCTAGGCGGCCGTAAACCTGGGCTTTATGGCGAACTGCGCACCCTCCTTTTCAATAAGGGAGGCTCGTCTTTCAATGCCCATTTCCAAATATTTTACCTACGCCGGA
Source organism: Bradyrhizobium sp. (assembly GCA_036565985.1). Lineage (GTDB taxonomy): Bacteria > Pseudomonadota > Alphaproteobacteria > Rhizobiales > Xanthobacteraceae > Bradyrhizobium. The sequence goes on along the minus strand of DATCXE010000686.1, from coordinate 2,520 downwards.
TCGGCGCTGCTCGTATTGTTGTTTGTTTCGAACGCCTATCTCACTGACGACGATGCCGATTTGCGGTTCGACGGATCCTTGTACGAGAGCGCGCTCTATGCGCCTCGCCAGGAGGAAATCCGGGAGACGGCGGAGCTTCGCTTTCCGCGCGATGTCACGCCTGCCATTCGCGTCAAGGAAGTATTCGCCGTGTTCGTCCCCAACGAGCGTCGCCGTGGCAAGCGTGATTTGTGAGCTTGCGTGGCCCGCCTGTGCGGATCGGCCGCGTCTCTCGCGCTGCTTGCTTACCGGTAACCACACCGTTCTCTAAACACCGGACAATGCGGAGTTTTTGGAACAGGTGCGGCTCTCCGCCGTTATCATCCGGTTCATCAATTTCGCTTCATCCCCAAGGCGAAACGTCCCCGAAACCGTTGCTTTTCAGCTAGAGTGGGCCGTCGTTTGGCACAGGTGGACGCGACGTCGCGCCGCAGACCAGGAGGGGTCGCCATGAGCTTCCGCCGCGATTTCATCAGCAAGCCGATTTTCTCCTGGGCGCGTGGCGTGTTGCCGGCAATGTCCGATACCGAGCGCGAGGCGCTTGAAGCCGGTGATGTCTGGTGGGATGCCGACCTTTTCACCGGTAACCCCGACTGGTCGAAATTGCTGGCGACGGTGCCTGCGACACTGACCGCGGAGGAGCAGGCCTTCCTCAACGGCCCGGTCGACGAACTCTGCGCCATGCTCGACGAATGGAAGATCAATTGGGAGTGGCGCGACCTGCCGCCGGAAGCATGGACCTTCATCAAGCGCCACAAATTCTTCGGCATGATCATCCCGAAGGAATTCGGCGGGCTCGGCTTCTCGCCCTACGCGCATTCGGAAGTGGTGCGCAAGCTGTCCTCGCGCTCGCTCACCGCCGCCGTCACCGTGATGGTGCCGAACTCGCTCGGGCCGGGCGAACTCCTGATGCGCTTTGGCACCACGGAGCAGCAGCATAAATGGTTGCCGCGGCTCGCCGAGGGCACCGACATTCCCTGCTTCGGCCTGACCAGCCCGGAAGCGGGCTCCGATGCGGCGTCGATGGTCGACACCGGCATCATCTGCAAGGGCGATTTCGAAGGCCGCGAAGTGCTCGGCCTGCGGCTGAACTGGCACAAGCGCTACATTACGCTGGGCCCGGTCGCGACGCTGCTCGGGCTCGCCTTCAAGGCCTATGATCCCGATCATCTCGTCGGCCAGCAGGAAGAGCTTGGCATCACTGTCGCGCTGATCCCGACCCATCTGCCCGGCGTCGAAATCGGCCGCAGGCATCTGCCGTCGATGCAGGTGTTCCAGAACGGTCCGAACTGGGGCCGCGACGTCTTCATCCCGCTGGACTACATCATTGGCGGGCAGGCGCGGCTCGGGCAGGGCTGGAAGATGCTGATGACGGCGCTCGCCGCCGGCCGCGGCATCTCGCTGCCGTCGCTGTCCGCCGCGGGCGCGGCCTATGCCGCGCGCACCACCGGCGCCTATGCCCGCATCCGCGAACAGTTCGGCATCGCCATCGGCAAGTTCGAAGGCATCGAGGAGCCGCTCGCGCGCATCGCCGGCACCGCCTATCTGCTCGACGCCGCGCGCCGGCTGACCTGCGCGGCGCTCAACCAGGGACACCATCCGGCTGTCATTTCCGGTATCATGAAGCTGCACGCCACCGAGCGGATGCGGCTCGTGATCGACGATGCCATGGACATCCACGGCGGCAAGGCCGTGATCGACGGCCCGCAGAATTACATGGGCAGCCTCTATCGCGCGGTGCCGGTCGGCATCACCGTCGAGGGCGCCAATATCCTGACGCGAAATCTTATTGTGTTCGGCCAAGGCGCTATTCGCGCTCATCCTTTCCTGCTCGACGAAATGAACGCGTTGGGTGAAGCCGACCGTGCCAAGGGGCTCGATGCCTTCGACAAGGCGTTCTGGAATCATGTCGGCCACAGCTTCAAGACGATGTTTCGCGCCTGGGGGCGGAGCTGGAGCGGCGGCCGTTTCGCGCCAGCGCCGGACGCCGGCGAGGCGACGCGGTTCTATCGCCAGCTCTCGCGCTACTCGTCGGCGTTCGCGCTATGCGCCGACATGGCGCTGCTGACGCTCGGCGGTGCGCTCAAGCGCAAGGAAATGCTCTCGGCCCGGTTCGGGGACATCCTGTCCGAACTCTATCTATTGTCAGCCGCGCTGAAGCGCTGGCAGGACGAGGGGGGGCAGCAGGCCGATTTCGCGGCGCTGGAATGGTGCATGGCCAGCGGCTTCCGCACCATCGAAAACCGCTTTGCAGAAATCCTGGCCAACCTGCCGAACCGGTTCGTGGCGGTGATCCTGAAATTCCTGATCCAGCCGTTCGGCGCGAGCGTGCTCGGCCCGTCCGACCGCGTCGTGCATCAATGCGCGCAACTGGTACTGGAGCCATCGGCGGCGCGGGACCGCCTGACGGCTGATTTGTCGCATGTCGACGACGATGGCGGCATCGCGCGGCTGGAGAAGGCGTTCCTTCTGGTCACGGCG
>DATCXE010000663.1:0-6158 GCA_036565985.1 Bradyrhizobium sp. | reverse complement strand
GTCGCCTCCTCGGTGGTCGGCACGTCAGGGAAGTTCGGCGCGCGCTTCGGCGAGAAGAACACGAGGCTGCGGATACGCCCCGCCTTGATCAGCGCCTCGGCTTCCGGCATCGAGCAGGCGACGAAGTCGACGCCGCCGGCCGCGAGATCGGTCAGCGCGGTCGCTGCACCCGTGGACGGCACCCAGCGGATCGAGCCGGGCGAAACGCCGTCGGCCTGCATCAGCCCGGCGAGCGCGACATGCCAGCTTCCGCCCTGCCCCGTGCCCGAGGCCACCACCTTGTTCGGGTTCGCCTTGATATGCGCGAACAGCTCCTTGACGTTCTTGTAGGGCGAGTCCGCCTTCACGTGGATCGCGGCGGGGTCCTGGTTGACCAGCGCGAGCGGCGTATACTTCTCAAAGGTGAGATCGGTCAGCCCCACCCAGTGCATCAGGTTGATCTCGAGCGTGATGAGGCCGAACGTGTAACCGTCAGGCGCGGCTGACGCGATCGCCTGGTGGCCGACCACGCCCGATCCGCCGGTGCGGTTCACGACGTTCACCGGCTGCTTGAGATCGCGCTCCAGCATGTGGGCGATCTGGCGCGCAACCGCGTCGGTGCCACCGCCGGCGGCCCACGGCACGATCAGCGTGATCGGCCGCTCCGGAAAGGCCGCGTGGGTGATTCCGGCGCCGAGCAGGCTTGCGGCCGCAAGCGCGAGAAGCGCAAGATTTCTGACATGACGAGACACATGGAAAGACACATGGCGAACCGCTTGGCGAAACATTCGCAAACCCTCCCCCTCTGTTTTTTGATGCGCCCGGTGAGCCACCGCGACGCGCGCTTTTTGCGCTGTCCGCCATTCGGGCGGCGGAACGCTGACATGTCAAGGGAAAGTGCCGGACACGTTGGCGCAGCGGAAACGAGCCGACACTGCGGGCCGATGGGTGAGAGCAGCAAGTAGCCCAGATGAGCGCAGCGACATCCGGGGCACTCCGCGGTTGGTCTGCACCACTCACGTATTGATCTGTGTCAATCTCCTCTCGCTTCCACCCAATGGAATGATTTCGCGTCCAGGAGCGGACGCAAAAGAGTGGCCGGCTCCGGCGCAGTCCTGTCCAGATTCGCCTGCGAGGGAGGAGATCTCCATGGCTGACCACCCCACCATTTCGACTGAATCCGACCTGGCATCGCCCGCCCTGCCGACCGCTGTGGTCACTCGCCGCTCGTTGCTCGGAAAGGCCGGCATCGCGGTTAGCGCCGCCGTGCTAGCGTCTCCGCCGGGCATGCCCGGAATCGCGACGGCCGCGGCGCAACCTGCGAGCGCGGACCCGCGACCGCTCGATGCTGCGTTCAAGCGCCGCGCCTTCGAAGTCCGAGAGGTCTGCGCGAGCGACAACGAGAAGATTCCGATCGCGCCCCACCCGGCGAACGGCGATGAGGCGCGCTACACCAACAAGATCGGTTCCGATTCACGGGGCCTGCCGCACGACAAACGCGGCGAAGTCGAGCAACCGGCATGGGAGGCTCTCCATGCCGCTTGCCAGTCGGGCGATCCCGCCGATTTCGAGAAGATCCCGCTCGGCGGCACTCGCAAACTGGTCAATCCCACAGGCACACAGGCCGTCAGTCTCAGCGGTATGAACCCTACTCAGATTGGGATACCGGCGGCACCGGCCCTTGCAAGTGCAGAGCGCGGCGGCGAAGCCGTCGAGGTATATTGGCAATCCCTGCTTCGCGACGTTCCGCTTACCGAGTTGCGTGACGACACCTCCAATCGCGACGTGCTTTCGGCAACCGAAGAACTCAACAAGCTTGCCGATTTCAGGGGGCCGAAGTCTGGTGGGCGGGTCACACCCGGTACGCTGTTCCGCGCCAATGCGCTTTATTTCGACCCGGCTGACCCGAAGGGACGCTCCGTCACGCCCCCGGGCGTATTGGACGGCCCGCTGATCTCGCAATTCCTGCTCCGGGACGTGCCCTATGCCGCACAGTGGATCAGCGCTCAAATTCGCACCACGTTGCCCGCCAGCGAATTCCTGACCGAATACGAGGAGTGGCTCGCGATCCAGAACGGCGTCGCACCGAAGCGCCAGTTGCAGTTCGACGCGACCCCGCGATACATAACGACGGGACGAGATCTCGCGGAGTATATCCACACTGGTCCTGCACTTGGGTGGGCGGCAGCACTGATCCTTGCAACTCCCGGCGGTGGAAGGGACCATCGCTACTCCGGGATCTATCCACCGGCGGAACCCGCGTCCTACCCATCGAACCCGTATCGGAAACTGAAAACCCAGGGCCCTGGGGGTGCCACCTTCGGGTTGCCCTTTGTGCAGGCACTCCTCGCCACGGGGATCAGGAACTCCGTCCGCGCGTCCTACTGGCAGAAGTATTTCGTGCACCGGGCTGTGCGACCGGAAGCTTATGGCGGTCTGGCGCACCATCGCCTCGCCAATGGCGTGAGCGACTACCCGCTCCATGATAACTTCCTGAAATCGGAAGCCCTCGATCGCAGTAAAGCCAAATACGGCACTTATCTCCTGTCACAAACCTATCCCGAAGCCGCGCCCTTTCACTCCACCTATCCCGGCGGTGCCACGAGTGTCGGTGCCGTCACAGCCACGATATTGAAGGCGTTTTTCGACGAGAGCCGCATCATCGCCAACCCGGTACAGCCCGACCCGGCTGACCCGACGAGGCTCGTGGCCTATAGCGGCCCACCGCTCACGGTTGGTGGAGAGTTGAACAAGCTCGCCGTAAATTTCGGCTTCGGACGGAATTGGGCGGGCATCCACTGGCGTTCCGATGCTTCCGCCTCAATGTCGCTCGGCGAGGAAGTGGCAATCGGCATGCTGCGGGACGAACGCGCGACGCTGCGCGAACCCTTCGACGGCTTCTCGTTTACGCGCTTCGACGGCAGCCGCGTGACAATCTGACAGCAAGTAGCCCGGATGCGCGCAGCGACATCCGGGACTACTCTAACGGTGCCCCGGACGAAGCTCCGGCCGTGAAAAACGTCGTCCCGTCGAAAAACCGGTTCGGCCGGTTGAATATCGCCAGGAACGTCGCCCCGTTGGGCGCATGCGCGACGTGGATGTTGCCGCCGGGCCGCTGACCGGCCGCACTACGCAACTCAGGGAAATGCAAAAGTTGGAGGCGAAGCACGACCGAAGTCCATTTCCATTGCTCCGACGACAGTCATGAACTGATCGACGGAAGCGGCACCGCCGTGAGCGATCTTTCCGGGGCCTTCGCGCACGCCCACGGTCGCGTGCGCGCCACGCTGATGACGCCCAACGCGGAAGACTGGCGCGGCTGGGAGCTGCGCGTCACCGACGAGTTCGGCGGGGAAATCTTCACCGTCCCCTTCGCTTCCGTCCTCGGCAAGCTGCACTGAGCATCCGCATCTCGCGGAGCCTGTCATCACTGCGCGAGCGCGATTACGCTCGTCGCTGGGCGCGCTTTCGTGACTCGTTGGCTCGCGCACCGTTGCGCTGACATCCACAAGCTCCCGCATCTCTATCGCCTTGCGCCGTGCGGTCTCACCACCCCCTTCTTCCACAGCCGAAACCCTCCCTCGAACGCGTTGGTGTTGGCGCCGAGGCGAACCTTGCGCGGCATCTTCTCGATCTTGTCGGCGTTGCCGCCGCCCAGCATGACGTAGTCCGGCTCCAGCGCGGCCAGCAACCGTTTGAGCACGTCGTCGACCACGCGTTGCCATTTCTTCCTGCCAATGCGCTTCAGCGCCGCGGCGCCGACGCATTGCTCGAACGTCCTGCCGTTGCGGTACGGCAGGTGGGCGAGCTCCATCGGCTCCAGGATGCCGTCCGCGATCATCGCGGAGCCAAGACCGGTTCCGAGGCCCAGGAACAGCATCCGGCCGCCCTGGTAGCTGCCGACCGCCTGCATCAGGGCATCGTTGACGACCCTGGTCGGGCGACCGAACGCCTTTTCGAAATTGAAACCGGCCCACCCCTGACCGAGGTTGTGCGGCTCCGACAAGGGCCGGTTGTTGATCACGGGCCCCGGATATCCGATCGAGACGACGTCATAGGACCAGTCCTTCGTCAGCGCCTTGACCTGCCTCACCATCGCTCTCGCGGAGAGATCAGGACCGGACGCAAACGCGCGCCTGGTTCGCTCCTTGCTGGTCATGAACTTCACGCGAGAACCGCCGACGTCGATCGCCAGGACCGTCTGTCGCGATGCCCGCTTGCCGGTTTTCTTCGCCATGAATTCCGTGCCTTGCGCTGTTGGACCGGCCCAAGTCTAGCCGATGCTCCTGCCGAGGTGGAGAAGCAAACAGCACCAGGCTTTGTTCTCCATCCGACTCCATTTTGTTCGCAAAGAACGAATCGGAGTCGCGCAAATCAGCGCGCGGCAATTCTTAACAACAGGTTCACTTGGTGCTGCGCGATGTCGCTGAAACTCTCCGCGCTACCGCTCATAGCCAAGTCCCGGCCGCAATGCCCGCAACCTCTCGGCCAGCCTTCTGCTCCCCGTCTCTTCCGCACGCGCCAAGTGGTTGGCTACCGCCACATGATCCTCATCGCTCTTGTGCTGGTTGAGCTTCGACTGGCCCTCGATCTGATCGACGACGACATCGATGACGCGGATGGCTGACAGCATCGACTCGCGTTTTGTCGGCTCCATCTGCGCGAGATCCCACGGCTGCTTTGGCAACCGCGCCTCGGAGACGGCGAGCAGCGCGTCGCCATGGCCGCGGTTCTCGTCAAGCTGACGCAGATGCGCGACGCCGGAGAGATGCACGGCCTCATAGAGCCAGGTCGAGACATTGTCGCGCGAGGCATACCAGTCGTTGGAGATATAGGCGTCGTCGCCGGAGACGATCAGCAGGAAGCGCCTGGTGCCGTCGGCGAGTTCGACCAGCGGATTTCTGGCCGTGAAATGAATCTGCACGATCACGCGATCGTCGCGTCGTACGATGACGAACGGCACGTGCGAGGCGCGCGGGCCGCGCTCGTCGGCGGCGACGATCACGCCAAAGCCGCGCTCGGCCGCAAACGCCAGCGCGCGGCTCTCCTCGATGCGAAACTGGGGTCGGAGAACGTGCATGGGCAGGTGCTCGAACAGTTGGAGGGTGGATGGCCTCGGCAAAGCTAGCCTATTCTCCCGCGGGGGTCACCGGGCTACGGCCGCACACACACCCTACCGCTGCCGCTGCGCCAGGTAGAATCCGAACAGCACCGTCACCAGTCCCGCCGCCTGCAGCGCCGTCGGGGGCTCGCCGAGCAGGAGCCAGCCGGTGAGGATCGTCAGCGCCGGCACCGTCGCCGGAATCACCGCGGCGCGGGCGACGCCAATGGTCTGGATCGAGAACGCAAACAGATACAGCGCGGCGGGGCCGGCCAGGATGCCCTGCGCCAGCGCCTGCAGCGCGTTTTCGCCGAAGCCGAGCGCCGCCACGCGGTCGAAACCACTGAGGCCCGCATAGAGCGGCAGCAGCGCGAGCGACAGCACGCTGATGACGGTGGCCGCGGAGAACGCGTTGACGCGCCAATGCCGCAGCAGCGTGCCGAACACCGCGAACATCAATCCGGCCAGCACGAACAAGAGATCGCCGAACACACCGTGCGAACCGATATGGCCGATCGACTCGGCGCCGATCACCGCAAGTCCGCATACGATGACGACCGCTCCCGCGACGCGCGAGGCCGGCACCCGCTCGCGCAGGAATACCGCGGCAAGCAGAACGCCGCCGAGCGTCGCGCTGGAAGGCTGGATGACGCTGCCATGGCCGAGCGGCACGAACAGGAAGCCCGTATAGCTGATGAGCGACATCACAGGCCCGCCCAGCACCATCAGCACCAGTCCGCGGCCCCATCCGATGCCGCAGAGATTGCCGATGCCGGCGCGCAGCACCAGCGGCAGGAACGCGATGCCCGACCACAGGAAGCGGTGCATCAGCAGGTCCGGCGGCGTGAAGCCTGCCTTCAGCCCGTGCCGTGTCGCGACGAAGCCGAGCGCCCAGCACAGCGCAGCCCCCGCGCCGCACGCAACCCCGAGCAGGGCCGGCTTCGCATCGATTTTTTTGACAGGATCGTCGGGGCCGCCGCTCGGCTCGCTCATCGCGGAGGATTAACTTGGTCCAATCAGCCGTACAACCCACGCTTATGCAGGGCTCATAGCCTCGTAGGGCGGATTGGCGTAAGCG
>DATCXE010000626.1:0-4530 GCA_036565985.1 Bradyrhizobium sp. | reverse complement strand
CGAGCAGGAGACCACCGACCGCAGCGGCGGCTAACAATACCGACTTCATACGTTTTTCTCCCGAAAGTTTCTGTTCAGAGAATTGACCAACACTATTTCATAACCCCGCGACTGCCCATCCATTGCAGATTGGCCAAAAGTAGCGGGAACTCCGGTTCCTAACTGGTCATTCCGGGGCGCGACGAAGTCGCGAACCCGGAATCCATTGGGCCGCATGGCATGGCGTGAGATGGATTCCGGGTTCGCGCTTCGCGCGCCCCGGAATGACGGCAGAAGCAATTGTCCGACCTCACTCACGCCGCGGCCGGCTTCTTTCCGCCCTTGCCGTCAGCGAGGTTGCGGACGATGACGTAGAAGATCGGGGTGAAGACCAGGCCGAACAGGGTCACGCCGATCATGCCGAAGAACACGGCGACGCCGACCGCCTGGCGCATCTCCGAGCCCGAGCCCGAGGAAATCACCAGCGGCAACACGCCGAGAATGAACGCGAACGAGGTCATCAGGATCGGCCGCAACCGCAGCCGGCAGGCTTCGATGACCGCCTCCAGCCGCGCCTTGCCTTCGAGCTCGATGTCGCGCGCGAACTCGACAATCAGAATGGCGTTCTTGGCCGCCAGCCCCACCAGCACCACGAATCCGATCTGGGTCAGGATGTTGACGTCCTGCCCCATGATCCGCACGCCGATGGTCGCAGCCAGGAGGCACATCGGCACGATCAGGATGACCGCGAACGGCAGGCTCCAGCTGCCATATTGCGCCGCCAGCACCAGATAGACGAACAGCACGCAGATCGGGAACACGAAGAGGCCGGTATTGCCGCCGGTCACCTGCTGATAGGACAGGTCCGTCCACTCATAGGAAAAGCCGCTCGGCAGCGTGTCCTCGGCGAGCTTCTTCATGGTGTTGATCGCAGTTGCCGAACTGGTGCCCGGCAGCGTATCGCCCTGCAGCTCGGAAGCCGGATAGAGGTTGTAGCGCGCGACGCGGTCCGGGCCGGAGACGTCGCGGAAGTCCACGACGCTGCCGAGCATCACCATGTCGCCGGCGGCGTTGCGGGTGCGCAGCCGCGCGAGGTCGGCGCTCTCTTTCCGGAACGGGAGGTCGGCCTGCGCCGTGACGTGGTAGGTGCGGCCGAACAGGTTGAAGTCGTTGACGTAGGACGAACCGAAATAGGTCTGGATCGTGTCGGTGATATTGGCGATCGGCACGCCGAGTTTCTGCGCCTTGACGCGATCGATGTCGACGAACAGTTGCGGCGTGTTGGCCGAGAACGGCGAGAACACCTGGGTTAGCCCGGGTGCCTTGCGCGCAGCGCCGACCAGTTCGTCGGTCGCAGCCGCCAGCAGTTCCGAACCGCGGCCCTGACGGTCCTGGATGCGCATGGTGAAGCCGCCGCCGGTGCCGATGCCGGGAACCGCGGGCGGCGGGATGACGATGATGAACGCGCCCTGGATGCTCGCCAGCCGCTTGCGCAGCTCATTGGCAACCGCGTTCGCCGACAGCCCCTTCTTGTGGCGGACCTCGGCGTCTTCGAACACGGGGAATAGCGCCGCAGCGTTGCTCGCCTGCGTTCGGGTTGCACCCGAGAAGCCTGCGAAGGCCGCCACGCGCACGATGCCGGGCGTATCGAGCGCGATCCGCTCGATCTCGCGGACGATCTCGGTGGTCCGTGCCAGCGATGCGGCGCCGGGCAACTGCACGGAGACGATGACGTAACCCCGATCCTGCGCCGGGATGAAGCCTTGCGGCGTGGTGACCAGGAGCCATCCGGCGCTGCCGATCAGCGCCGCATAGACCAGCAGCATGACCGCGGAGTGCCGGATCACGAAGTTCGCAGTACTGGCATAGCCATGCGACAGCCGGTCGAACCCGCGATTGAACAGACCCGTAAACCAGTCCCAGCCGCGCGCGACGAAATTCCAGCTTGCCGGCGGTCGCTTGTCCGCATGCGGCTGCAGGATCAGCGAAGCCAGCGCCGGCGACAGCGTCAGCGAGCAGAAGCAGGAAATCGCAGTGGCCACCGCAATGGTGACGGCGAACTGCTGGAAGAATTGTCCGGAGATGCCGCCGAGAAACGCGGTCGGCACGAACACGGCGCATAGCACCAGCGCAATCGACACCAGCGCACCGCCGACCTCTTCCATGGTACGGAGCGCCGCATCGCGGCGGCTCATGCCGTGTTCCAGATGGCGCTCGACGTTTTCGACCACCACGATCGCGTCGTCGACCACGATGCCGACCGCAAGCACGAGGCCGAACAGGGTCAGATTGTTGATCGAGAATCCAAGCGCCGCCATCACGGCAAAGGTGCCGACCAGCGACACCGGGATCGCGATGATCGGAATGATGGCCGGGCGCCAGCCCTGCAGGAACACCAGCACCACGATCACGACCAGCACCATGGCCTCATAGATCGTCTTGATCAGTTCACTGACTGACTGCGCGATGAATTCGGTCGGGTTGTAGCCAATGTTGTAGTCCAGCCCGCGCGGAAAGCTCGCTTTCAGCGTTTCCATGGTGTGGGAGATGCTCTTGGCGGTCGCGAGCGCGTTCGAGCCCGGCCGCTGCGTCACCAGCATGGCGACGGCGGATTTCCTGAGCAGGAAGCTGTTGGTCGAGTAGGCGAGCGCACCAAGTTCGATTCGCGCGACATCGCGCAGCTTGACCGTGCGCCCGTCGGCGCCGGCCTTCACCACGATCTCCTCGAACTGCTTCGGGTCTTTCAGGCGGCCGGTGAAGGTGAGGTTCGGCGAAAAGGCGCGGTCGGCGATCGGCGGTTCCGCGATCTGGCCGCCGGCAATCTGCACGTTCTGCGCGCGGATCGCGGCCACCACCTCGCCCGCGGTCAGGCCCAACGTGGCGATCTTGTCGGGATCGAGCCACAGCCGCATGGAATAGTCGCGCGCGCCGAAGATCTGGATGTCGCCGACGCCGTCGAGCCGGAGCAACTGGTCGCGGACCTGCAGCAGCGCGTAATTGCTGATGTAGAGCTGGTCGAACGTGTCGTCCGGCGACAGCATGAACGCGACCATCAGGATGTCGGGGCTGTTCTTGCGGGTGACGACGCCGTTGCGTTGCACCTCTTCCGGCAGACGCGGCTGCGCGATCGCGACGCGGTTCTGGACCAGCACCTGGGCCTTGTCGAGATCGGTGCCGAGCTTGAATGTCACCGTGATCGTCAACTGGCCGTTCGAGGTCGCCTGGCTGTAGAGGTACAGCATGTCCTCGACGCCGTTGATCTCCTGCTCGATCGGCGCAGCGACGGTGTCGGAAACGGTTTGCGCGGAAGCACCCGGATATTGCGTGGTCACCACCACCGTCGGCGGCACCACCTGCGGATATTCCGAGACCGGCAGCGTGGTGTAGGCGATCGCGCCGACGATCAGGAGCACGATCGACAGCACCATCGCCAGGATGGGCTGGTTGATGGAAAGCCTGCCGAGGTTCATGTCTTGCCACCGGCCGGCTTGGCTTCGGCGGTATGCGGCGTCACTTTCGCTCCCACGCGTGCGCGTTGCAGGCCGTCGACGATCACGCGGTCCTCGGGCTTCAGCCCTTCGCGGATCACGCGCAGTCCATCGTCAAGCGGACCCAATATCACCGGCTTCGCCTCGACCGTGTTGTCGTCCTTGACGACGAAGACGATCTTGCGCGACTGGTCGGTGGCGATCGCCGTATCCGGCAGCAGCAGGGCTTCATAGGGCGCGCTGCCGATGATCCGGACCCGGCCGAACTGTCCCGGAAGGATCGACAGATCCTTGTTCGGGATCACGGCGCGGCTCCGCAACGTGCCGGTCGAGGCGTCGAGGCGGTTGTCGAGAAAATCCATCTTGCCGTCATGCGAGGGCTTGGTCTCGCCCGTCAGCGTCACCTGCACCGGGTTCGGCGTTTCGCGCGAGCTTGGGCGCTTGCCTTCGAACCAGAGCCGGCTGTTGCGCTGGTAGGTCGCCTCGTCGACGTCGAAATAGATATAGATCGGATCGAGCGACACGATCGACGTGAGCAGCGTCGAACCGCCCTCGCTGCCCTGAACGAGGTTTCCGGGGGTGACGAGGTGGCGGCTGACGCGGCCAGTGATCGGCGCCATCACATGGGTGAACTCGATGTTGAGCTTGGCGGCCTTGAGCGCGCCTTCGGCCTGCATCTCGGCGGCGCGGGCCGCCTGCAAGGTCTGGCGGCGCTGGTCGACGATCGAATCCGATACTGCCTGGGTCTGGTTCAGGGTCAGGGCGCGGTCGAGTTCGCGCTTGGCGAGTTCCGCCTTTGCCCGCGCATCGGACAATTGACCGTCGGCCTGCTCGGCGACCGCCTCGAAAGGACGGGCATCGATCACGTAGAGCAGATCGCCCGACTTGACGATGCTGCCGTCGCGAAACTCGACGCTGGTCACGAAGCCGCCGACGCGGGCGCGAACCTGGACTTCCTGGACCGCCTCGAAGCGTCCGGTAAATTCATCCCAGTCGGTGACGGTGCGTTTCACAGGCACGGCCACGGTCACAGGCGGGGCCGCGGCTGCCGGCGCTTGCGGCG
>DATCXE010000400.1:0-4011 GCA_036565985.1 Bradyrhizobium sp. | reverse complement strand
TGACGGAGCCGCCGCCGGTCTTGCGCATCGCCGGCAGGCCGTGCTTCACCGACAGGAACACGCCGTCGAGATTGATCGCGGTCTGCCGCCGCCAGTCCGCCAGCGACATCTCGGTGATCGACGGCACGGAAATGCCGATGCCGGCGTTCGCGACCAGCACGTCGAGCCGGCCGTAGCGCTTCATGATTTCGGCCACGACCTCGATCCAGCGCGCCTCGCTGGTCACGTCGTGATGCCAGAAGCTGGCCTCGCCACCCGCCTTCTTGATCCGCGCGACGACCTCGGGACCTCTGAGATCGTCGACATCGGTGACTGCGACCGAAGCGCCTTCGCGCGCCAGCAACTCGCAAACCGCTTCGCCAATGCCGGATGCGCCGCCGGTCACCAATGCGACCTTGCCCTGAACCTGCCCTGTCATATTCACTCCCGTTGTTGTTCTTGCTTGTCGATTTATCTTATCACGGCCGGCCCCGGATCGGGCACTGCGACATCGACGACGCGCAGTTGCACGCGCTCCGAACCCTGAAAGCGATCGACCGCGAGCGAGCCGGCCACATGCAGCCGCTGGCCGCGGTTTTGCGCGAGCGCCTGGCCGAGCTTCTGTCCGACCGAGCGGAACGCGATGCCGTTGACGATGGCGCCGTCGCCGGACTTGAAGCGCACGCGCAGATGCGCCTGGCCGACTTCGTCGGCATAGACGAGCTGATGCGCGGGCAGCGCGATCACCGGCTCCGGGTTGGCGGCGCCGAACGGCCCGGCGCGGTTCAGCGTGTTGGCGAACTCCACGGTGACGCTGCGCGCGCTGACGGCGCCGTCGATGAACAGCTCGTTCTCGTGACGGGAATTGGCGACATCCCCGGCCAGCGCGCTCTCCATGAAGGCGCGAAATTCCGCGAGCTTCTCCTTGCGCAGCGTCACCCCGGCTGCCATGGCGTGGCCGCCGCCCTTCATCAAGATCCGCTCCTTCACCGCCTGCCGCACCGCCTTGCCGAGATCGACGCCCGAGATCGAACGGCCCGAGCCGGTGCCGATGCCGCCAGGCTCCAGCGCGATGGCAAAGGCGGGTCGCGCAAATTTCTCCTTCAGCCGCGAGGCAACGAGACCGACGATGCCGGGATGCCAGCCTTCGGCGGCGGTCACGATCACCGAGCCCTTGTCTTCGAGCCCGAGCGAGGCCAGCGCTTCGGCTTCGGCCTGCGCCTCCGCGGCCTGCTCGATGATGCGGCGCTCGCTGTTGAGCCGGTCGAGTTCGGCTGCGATCCGCGCCGCCTCCGAGACGTCGCCCTCAAGCAGCAGCCGCACGCCCAGATCGGCGCGCCCGATCCGGCCGCCGGCGTTGATGCGCGGCCCCAGCATGAAGCCGAGATGCCAGGCTTCGGGCGGGCCGTTCAGCCGCGACACATCCATCAGCGCGGTATGCCCGACATGGTCGCGGCGCCGCATCGCGATCAGGCCCTTGGCGACGAAGGCGCGGTTGAGCCCGGTCAGCGGCGCGACATCGGCCACGGTGCCGAGCGCCACATGATGCAGCATGCCGAGCAGATCCGGCTCCGGCCGTTCGGCGCTCCAGAAGCCGCGGCCGCGCAACTCGCGGTTCACCGCCACCAGCGTGATCAACACCAGGCCGACGGCGGCGAGATGGCCGAGGCCGGAGAGATCGTCGGCCCGGTTCGGGTTCACCAGCGCATCGACCTCGGGGAGTTCATCGCCGGTCTGGTGATGGTCGATCACGACCACGGACATCCCGAGCTTGCGCGCCTCCGCCAGCGGTTCGAGGCTGGTGGTGCCGCAATCGACGGTGACGAGCAGCGTCGCGCCCTTGGCCGCGAGACCGCGTACCGCCTCGACATTGGGCCCGTAGCCTTCGAAGATGCGGTCGGGGATATGGATCAGCGGGTCCAGCCCGCAATGGCGCAAATGCCAGGCGAGCAGCGCCGAGGAGGTGGCGCCGTCGACGTCGTAATCGCCGAAGATCGCGACCTTCTCGCTGCGCGCGGCCGCATCCGCAATGCGCTTCGCCGCAGTCTCCATCTGCGTCACGGTGTGGGGATCGGGCATCAGCTTGCGGATGGTCGGATCGAGGAAATCCCCGACCTCGTCGATCCCGACATCGCGACCGGCCAGCACCCGCGCCAGCATCTCCGGCAATCGGTAGCGCTGCGTGATCGCCAGCGCCCGCGCCGCTCCCCTTGCATCGAGGCGGTCGCGCCACAGCTTGCCGGTCGCCGAACGCGACACGCCGAGAAACGCTTGCGGCAGTTCAACGGGGAGCGCGGATGCGGGAAGCGTCATGATGCCTTCGAGAGATAGTGACAAAGCCGCCAGTCGGCAAACCGGGGCGCTACTCGCTGCGGCAAGGCAGGCACGACCCCGGCCATACCGGCCTTGACCCTATGCCGACAAAAGCGACTTGCACAAAGAAGATGCAACTTGTCCCCGCAATACTCCCCGCCGGACAGGGAAATTAAACCAATCGTTAGCCATGATCCGCGACAAAGGAACCACATGCTCTCGTTGAGTCTGTCGATCCGCAGAAGGTCGGCAACAGCACAAAGACTGAGGAATTTCCACCAATGTCCGCCGCGCTCGACCGATTTCGAACTGCAACGATTGCAAAACAATCCATGAATTCAGCGAGCGCCGAGGATGATTCCGACGTCTCCACGCTGATCGCGAAATTGACCGCCGAGGTCAACCAGGTCGCCTGCGAGAAGACCAAATCGATCCAGAAGATCACCAACCAGATGAAGATGCTGGCGCTGAACGCGCTGATCGAAAGTTCGCGCGCCGGTGCGCAGGGCGCGGGCTTTGCCGTGGTGGCGCAGGAAGTGCGCAACGTCGGCCAGCAGGTCGAAACCATCGCCCGCGAGCTCGAAAGCCAGCTCACCAACCGGACCGGCAACCTGATGACCTCGATCGCGCAGATGGCCGACCGGTCACGCGGCGAGCGCATGACGGACCTGTCGCTCAACGCCATCGAACTGATCGACCGCAACCTCTATGAGCGGACCTGCGACGTGCGCTGGTGGGCGACCGACTCCGCCGTCGTCGATTGCGCGGCGGCGCCGGATCCCGCAGCGGTAGCCCATGTGTCGGAACGGCTCGCAGTCATTCTCGGCGCCTACACGGTTTACCTCGATCTCTGGCTCTGCGATCTCAACGGCAACGTCGTGGCCAATGGCCGCGCGGACCGCTTCAACGTCGTCGGCCAGAATGTCGCCTCGACCAAATGGTTTCGCGCCGCGCGCGACCTGCGTTCCGGCGACGACTACACCGCCGCCGACGTCGAATCCCAGCCATTGCTCGGCAATGCCCAGGTCGCGACCTATTGCGCCAGCGTCCGCGCCGGCGGCAAGGCCAATGGCAAACCGACGGGCGTGCTCGCCATCCATTTCGACTGGGAACCGCAGGCCCGCGCCATCGTGCAGGGCGTGCGCGTCGGCGCGGCCGACAAGGCGCGCGTCTTGCTGGTCGATTCCAATTTCCGGGTGATCGCGGCGTCCGACGGCCATGGCCTGCTCACCGAACGCATCTCGCTGCAGCTCGAAGGAAGACGCTCCGGCTTCTATCAGGATCGTTCCGGCGCGATGACCGCGTTCCACGCCACGCCGGGCTACGAGACCTACAAGGGCCTCGGCTGGTACGGCGTGATCCAGGCCGGCGCGACGTAAAAAGCAGCGATGCCGCAGGGTGGGTAGAACGAAGCGAAACCCATCATGCAGCGGCGATCGTGATTGATGGGTTTCGCTTCGCTCTACCCATCCTACAAATCTAGCCCCCCAGCCTGTCGGCGATCCCGCCAAAATCCTTGGCGACGATGTCCCAATCGCCCTTGGCCTCGAAATCGTATTTCTGGTGCGGACCGTATTCGGTCGGCCGCGCGACAAAGGCGGTCTTCAGGCCATTCTTCTGCGCAGCCTTCAGGTCGTTGTTGTGGGCGGCGACCATCATCACCTGCTCCGGCGCCAGGCAGAGCAGCTTCGCCGCGCCGAGATAGGTTTCCGGATCGGG
>DATCXE010000582.1:0-3694 GCA_036565985.1 Bradyrhizobium sp. | reverse complement strand
GGCTTCCGCCGCAGCCAGTCGATCGCCTACCGGCCGGCCTGCGAGAGCTGCCGCGCCTGCGTATCGGTGCGGGTGGTGGCCGACGATTTCGCGCCCACGCGCAGCATGCGCCGCTGCACCGAGCGCAACAACGACATCGTCGGCGACATGCGCACCCCCCACCCCACCTCCGAACAATATTCGGTGTTCCGCGCTTATCTCGACGCCCGCCATCGCGAAGGCGGCATGGCGGACATGACGGTGCTCGATTACGCGATGATGATCGAGGACAGCCACGTCGAGACGCGCTTGGTCGAATACCGACGCCGCGGGCCCGATACCGGCATCAACGGCCGCGGCTCCGGCGATCTCCTGGCGGTCGCGCTCACCGATGTGCTCTCGGACGGGCTGTCGATGGTCTACTCGTTCTTTGATCCGGATGCCGGCGATCGTTCGCTCGGAACGCTGATGATCCTCGACCATATCGAACGCGCCAAGGCCATGCGGCTTGCTTACGTCTATCTCGGCTATTGGGTGCCGGGCTCGCGCAAGATGGACTACAAAGGCCGCTTCCTGCCGCAGGAGCGGCTAATGCCGTCGGGCTGGATGCGGGTGGAGTCCTGAGGCTCAGCCCAGACCGAACATGACGCCGGCCAGCAACTTGATGTTCAAAGTCACGATGATGCCGGCAACGATCCACGCCAGCACCGCCACCGAACGCGGAATGGCGAAGGCGCCCATCTTCTTACGGTCGCAGACGAACTGCACCAGCGGGATCACGGCGAAGGGCAACTGCATCGACAAGATCACCTGGCTGAGGACCAAGAGCCGCGCCGTGCCGCTTTCCCCATAGAGTGCTGTCACGACGACGACCGGAACGATGGCGACGGCACGCGTCAGCAGCCGCCGCGCCCAGTGCGGAATGCGCAGGTGCAGGAAGCCTTCCATGACAATCTGCCCGGCCAGGGTCGCAGTAACTGTCGAATTCAACCCGGAAGCCAGCAAGGCGACCGCGAATAGAACCGACGCAATGCCGACACCGAGCAGCGGAGATAACAGCGCGTAAGCCTGCTCGATCTCCTGGACGTCGGACTTACCGTTGGCGTGGAACACGGCGGCGGCGACAATGAGAATGGAGGCATTGACGAACAATGCCAGCATCAGCGCGATCGTGCTGTCCGTCGTCGCCCAGCGGATGGCGTCGCGGCGTCCAGTCTCGGTCTGATCGTAACGGCGGGTCTGCACGATCGAAGAGTGTAGATAGAGATTATGCGGCATCACGGTCGCGCCTAGAATGCCGATAGCGATGTACAACATCGCAGGGTTTGTCACGATATCCGGCGACGGAATGAAGCCGCCGAACATTTCGACGACCGGCGGCGCCGCCAGTACGATCTGGATCAGAAAGCACACCGCAATCACGACCAACAGCGCGACGATGAAGGCCTCGATAAATCGGAAGCCCTTGTTCATCAACAACAGCAGCAGAAACGCATCGAGCGCCGTGATCAGCGCGCCGCCGATCAGCGGGATACCGAACAACAACTTAAGGGCGATTGCGGTGCCGATAACCTCGGCGAGATCGCAGGCGATGATCGCCAATTCGCAGGCGACCCACAGCGCGAGGCCGACCGGGCGCGGATAGGCATCGCGGCAGGCCTGGGCGAGATCGCGACCGGTGGCGATTCCGAGCCGCGCAGCAAGCGCCTGCAATAGGATCGCCATCAAATTGGAGATCATAATGACCGCGAGCAGCGTGTAGCCGAATTGCGAACCGCCCGCGAGGTCGGTGGCCCAGTTACCGGGGTCCATGTAGCCGACCGAAACCATGTAGCCCGGCCCAGAGAAGGCCAGCAGCCGGCGAAACCACGATCCCCTGACCGGGATCGGGATAGACGCGTAGACCTCTGAGAGGCTGGGCCTTCCGCCTTCGATACTCCGAATGAAGCGCCAGGCCGGCTCCAGGCCGCCCGCTTCCCCGCTTGCCCGGCCGTCGGTGGCATCTTTCAGAAGCGCCATCGTTTCCCCGTGAGCCTGTCGCCCAGGCAACCGATCGCGGACCCTCCGCGACTCTGGCACGATATCTTATTGCAAATCATTTGCAATTGCATTTATCGATGGAACTTCCAAAACATCACCGGGTTAGTGGACTTGAGACCTGCCCTTCGGGGGACAAATCGTCGCGAGCATTGCGTGAAAGTGCGCTGCCGCGGCTCGCGGCTGCTCCGGACCGATTTACCTGGATAACGGCAAAGACGCCGCGCCTCGGAGGCCGAAGCGAGGATGAAGCTCCGTACGCCATGAAAACGATCCGCGCCCCACGGCCCCTACTCTGCGCCGTCGTCTGTTTGGCGGCGATGACGGCATTGCCGGCCTTCGGGGCGACGCCGGGCGATGCCCATAAGGGTCCGTCGGAACTGCTTTTCATTGCCCAACTGCTGCTGCTGATGCTTGTCGGGCGGGGGGTCGGGGAGGCCATGTTGCGCATGAAGCAACCGGCGCTGATGGGGCAGTTGATAGCAGGACTGATCCTGGGCCCCTCGGTGCTGGGCGCGCTGTTTCCCGACATCCAGCACGCCATCTTCCCCGCCGCCAAAGAGCAGAAGGCGATGATGGATGCCGTGGCGCAGTTCGGCATCCTGATGCTGCTCCTGCTCACCGGCATGGAGACCGACCTCAAGCTGGTGCGCGAAAGCGGCAAAGCCTCCATCAGCGCCTCGCTAGCGGGTATTTTGATACCCTTCGCCTGCGGCGTCGCGCTCGGCGAGGCCCTCCCCGACGCCATGCTTCCCGATCCCGGCAAGCGGCTGATCACCTCGCTCTTTCTCGGCACGGCGCTCTCGATTGCCTCGGTGAAGATCGTGGCGACGGTGATCCGCGAGATGAATTTCATGCGCCGTACCGTCGGCCAGGTGATCCTCGCCTCCGCGATCATCGATGACACCGTCGGCTGGATGATCACCGCGGTCATCTTCAGCCTGGCGCTGCAGGGACACATCGACGCCTGGAGCGTTGCGCAGAGCGTACTCGGCACAATCGTTTTCATGACGGTGAGCCTCACGCTCGGACGCCGCGCGGTGTTCTTCATCATCCGCTGGGTCAACGACAACTTCGTCAGCGATTTCGCCGTTATCACGGCGATTCTGCTGATCATGGGCACGATGGCGATCATCACCGACCTGATCGGCGTGCATACGGTGCTGGGCGCCTTCGTTGCCGGCATCCTGGTCGGCGAATCCCCCATCCTCACCAAGCATATCGACGAGCAGTTGCGCGGGATCATCATCGCTTTCTTCATGCCGGTGTTCTTCGGCATCGCCGGCCTGTCCGCCGACCTCACGATCCTGAAGGACCCGACGCTGCTCGCGCTCACCGCCGCCTTGATCGTCATCGCCAGCCTGGGAAAGTTCGGCGGCGCTTTCGTCGGGGGCAAGCTCGGCGGCCTCACGGCGCGTGAATCGCTGGCGCTCGGCACCGGCATGAACGCGCGCGGCTCGACCGAGGTAATCGTCGCCACCATCGGCCTGTCGATGGGCGCGCTCAGCCACGATCTTTTCACCATGATCGTCACCATGGCGGTGGTCACCACCATGGCCATGCCGCCGACGCTGCGCTGGGCGCTGGCGCGGCTGCCGATGCGCAAACAGGAGAAACAGCGGCTCGAGCGCGAGGAAATGGAAGCCAAAGGCTTCGTGCCCAATCTCGAGCGGCTCCT
>DATCXE010000574.1:0-2316 GCA_036565985.1 Bradyrhizobium sp. | reverse complement strand
CCTGACCGGCTCCATCACCAGTATCAGCATCTGGCTGCTGGAGACCTTCCCCGCATTGCAGAATTTCGGCTAGCCGCCGTAACAAGCGCGCCGGCCGTTACGAAATTCCAGCCAGGACCAGATCGCCGCGGCTGCTGCGCTTGCGCGCGCCCCGGGTTGGAGGCGGCCGCGGGTCGGGGCCTGACGTCGTCAAATGCTTGAAGGGCGGTTCGCATGCATTTTGTCATCGATCTTCTCATCCTGTTGCCCGCCCGGATCGCATCGTATTTTTCCTGGGCCGGACCGCTGATCATGCGGCTGATCGTCGGCCACACCTTCATGCTGGCCGGATGGGGCAAGCTGACCCATTTGGAGCAGGTCACCGAGAACTTTGTCGGCTGGGGCATCCCATTCCCGAAAATCCTCACCCCCTTCGTATCCGGCGTCGAGTGCTTCGGCGGCGCGATGCTGATCGTCGGCCTGTTCGCCCGCATTCCGGCTGCGATGCTGGCGGTGGTCATGGTCGTTGCCATCAGGTCGGCGAAATGGGGTGACGTCGACTCCCTGGAAACGCTGATCGGCTTCGAGGAAGCGACCTATTTCGGCGCCTTCATCTGGCTTGCGATCGCGGGCCCCGGCGCCGCCTCGCTGGACCGGCTGCTGCTGAACGTCAAGGGTTGATCCGTCGGATCATGCAAAGAGGGCTCGACGTTGCCGGGTCCTCACTGTTTCGACCTCGCGGCCGGAAATAAAGTCGACAGGCCGCGTAACCAAAGCCAGACCCACCGCGTAGCTAACCCGGGTGCAGTTTGTCGGCCGGAACTGTCGCGGCTTGCGGGCGGTGCACCCTCACCCTTTCTGGAGGATTCCCATGAAGATGACCAAGTCCGGCGCCACCATTGCCGCCGCTGCCGCAACCCTGTTCCTGGCCGGCGCCATCGTGTCGAGCCCGACCTACGCCGCCGGCGAGGGCAAGTGCGTCGGCGCCAATGCCTGCAAGGGCCAGAGCGCCTGCAAGGGCGCGGCCAATGCCTGCAAGGGTCAGAACGCCTGCAAGGGTCAAGGTTTCTCGGCGCTGACCAAGGAAAAGTGCGACGCCGCCAAGGGCAAATATTCGCCGGCCTGATGAGACGGCGCCCCGGAGAGGCCCGGTGTAGGCCGGGCCTCTTTTCTATGATAGGTTGATGACAAAGTTTGGGGCGTACCGCTTCGTTTTGGCGGTGCCGTCCGGGCGGAGACGACATGAACGTCGCAAGCAGATTGCCAGATCGTTCGACGGCGGCGCTTGCGGACGGCCGGGCGAAATCGGCCAGGCCGCCGTTCCTCGGGTTCGGTCTCGGGCTGCGCCACCAGCATTACGACGAAATCCTGGGCGGCAATCCCCCTATCGACTGGTTCGAGGTGATCAGCGAGAACTACATGCTGCCGGGCGGACAGCCGCTACGCACGCTCGACCGGATCTGCGAACGCTATCCCGTGGTGATGCATGGCGTGTCGCTGTCGATCGCATCCACCGCGCCGCCCAATTTCGAATATCTGCAGGGGCTGAAGGATCTCGCGCGCCGTGTCGAGCCGAAATGGATCTCGGACCATCTGTGCTGGACCGGCGTGCACGGCAAGAACCTGCACGACCTGCTGCCGATCCCGTACACGGCCGAAGCGCTCGATCACGTCGCAAGCCGCGTGCAACTGGTGCAGGACTTCCTTGGCCGCGCCATCGTGCTCGAGAACGTCTCGACCTACGTCCAGTTCAACAATTCCGAAATGACGGAATGGGAATTCCTTTCCGAATTGTCGCGCCGCACCGGATGCTGGCTGCTGTTCGACATCAACAACGTCTATGTCAGCGCCTTCAACCACGGCTACGATCCGCTGGCCTTCCTCAACGGCATTCCGGCGGACCGGGTCGTGCAGTTTCACATGGCCGGCCACAGCCATATGGGCACCCACATCATCGACACCCACGATCATCCGGTGTGCGAGGACGTCTGGGACCTCTACGTCGCCGCGTTGAAGCGCTTCGGCCGGGTCTCGACCATGATCGAGCGCGACGACAACATTCCGCCGCTCGACGAACTGCTGATTGAGGTCAACAGGACCCGCGAGATTGCCGAGAAGGTCTTGCCGACAGGTAAGCAGGCGGGATGAGCGACTTCGCGCGACAGCAGGCCGAGTTTCAGCGCGGCATCCTCGATGGCGACGAAACGGTGCTGGCTGAAATCCTCGACAGCCCGCGCGAGAAGCGCGACGTGCTGTTCGGCGTCTACCGCCATGCCTATGGTTCGCGGCTGGTCGAAGCTGTTCGTAACGATCACGAATTGCTGCACCTCTATCTCG
>DATCXE010000541.1:0-8174 GCA_036565985.1 Bradyrhizobium sp. | reverse complement strand
GGAGCCGCTGCCTATCGCCGCCTCCAGCCGGGCCGCGGCTTCCGCTACGGCAAAGGCGCCGATGGCGCGGGCGGAGCCCTTCAACGTATGCGCCAGCGCTGCGGCGTCGGAGGGCATGGCGGCAAGGGTTTTGACGAGCCGGGCCGCCTGGGCGGAAAACATCGCCAGGACCTCCTGCTCGAGGCCGGCATCGCCGAGCGTCATGCGTTTGAGGTGTTCGAAATCGATCGGGCCATCATCGGGGACGAGCGGCGGCGATGGCATCCATTCAATCCGTTCGAGATGTAGCGTCATGGCGGAACCCGGATCGCCCCTGCCGCAATCATTCCCGCGGGGGGCCGATAGAGCGAGCCAACACGAGATTAGTTAACGGAACGTTCTCAGACTCCGCCCCCGCCCGTGTCCTGTTTTGGCCCGTATCCTGCCGTTATCCACACCCCCCATGAAAAATCTGTGTATCCGTAAGGCCTTATGCAACAAAGCTATTAACGATGATTAAGGATGATTAAGAATGTCTTAACCGTGGCCATTTCATTCGCATCGCACAGCCAATAGGATGTTTGCGGATGTTGCGGACGAGCGGCCGGCGGGGCCGCTCGCATCCGTGGGGGGTTATGGTCCGGTTTTGAGCTTGCGGGGGCACTTTTTTGCAAGAACGGCCGGATGCGTAAAGGTTAAGAGGGCTCGGACTGCACATGGCGAACAATCCGAAGAAGGTTAAGGATCCCACAGAAGTCGCGCTTTCGGCCATTCAGGAGGCGCTGAACATCGGCGATACGAGCGCCGATAGCAGCCGAAATTCGCTCGGCGGCGAACTCGCTCCTCCCAGTCCGTTGACACCGCCGTCCTATTCCGAACTGTCTTTTGATACGCGTGACACGCGTGCGGGCACGGAGCGGCCGGTGTTTGAACCGATCGAGGAGCCGCGCGCTCCGCGTCGCGCCGCCAATGACGATCGCGAAACCATCGGACAGATTCTGCAGGCAATCCAGAAGGGCCGCCCTGCCCGCAGCGTCTATACGCTGGCGTCCATATTTGGCGGTGTGTGGGTCGTCGGCTGCGCGCTGCTGACGTTTGCCTTCCTCCCCTCGCTGCAGGCGGCGATCGGACAGAGTGGCGGCGTGCTGGTGCTTGCGGGCCTTGCGGCGCTGTTCTTCGCGCCGGTGCTGCTGTTCTATTTCCTCGCAAGCCTGGCCTGGCGCGGCCAGGAAATGCGGATGATCGCGCAGTCGATGGCGCAGGTCGCGATCCGGTTCTCCGAGCCCGAAGCCGCGGCCGCCGATTCCATGGTGACCGTCGGTCAGGCGATCCGCCGCGAGGTCGCTGCGATGGGCGACGGCGTCGAACGCGCGATCGCGCGTGCCGGCGAGCTTGAAACGCTCGTCGCCAACGAGGTCGCGGCGCTCGAGCGCGCCTACAGCGACAACGAAGTGCGCATTCGCGCGCTGCTGCAGGACATCGCCCATCAGCGCGACAATCTGGTCGGTCAGGCCGAACAGGTTCGCAGCGCCATTTCCGGCGTCCAGATCGACCTGCGCCACGATATCGCGCTGATCTCGGACGCGATCGCCTCGCGCGTCGATGAAGTCGCAAAAAGCATCACCGGCGCGCTGGAAGAGCGCGGCCAGCACATCACCAGCGCCCTCAGCCATGCCGGCGACAACATGATCCTCGCGCTCGGCGAGCGCGGCGGCGACCTGCTCGATCGCCTCGAGGAAGCCAGCTCCGAGACCACGCGCGCCGTGCTCGACGCCTCCGAGCGGCTGACCACCAGCCTCAACTTCAAGACCGGCCACGTTCACGACGAGTTCGTCGATCTGGCCGACCGCGTCCACGAGATGCTCAACGAGCGCATCGACCGCATCACCGGCGAGTTCGAACAGCGCTCCTCCACCATCGTCGACGGCATCTCCGACCGCACCGAACAGGTCCACGACTCGCTGAAGAACTCTTCCGACTCGCTGCTGCTCGAACTCGAATTGCGCTCGGGCGACCTCGTCAACAAGATCGACGAAGCCGGCAGCCGGCTGGCGACCCGCATCCTCTCCTCCGGCGACAAGGCGGGCGACGCGCTCGACGCGACCGCCAACACGCTGGTCGCCAGGGTGATCAGCCAGACCGAGACCGCGCACGACAGCCTGTCCCTCCAGATGAACGCCTTCGACGAACTGGTGAAGGACCGCGGCGGCGAGCTCGCGGAAAAATTCGCCCGCGACAGCGGCACGCTGGGGGCGCTGATCACGCGCCACATCTCGGAGTTCGACCGCACCGTCAAGACGTTCGGCGGCGAGATCGTCGAGCGGATGGGTCAGCGGACCCAGGAGATCGGCGACAGCCTGAAGAACTACGTCGACACGTTCGACAACCGCCTGAGTTCGAACGCCGGCGAGATCACCGCCTCGCTCGATCAGCGCCTGCTGCAGTTCGAGACCATGCTCGGCACCCGCGTCAGCAACCTCGACACGTCGCTCGACGGCAGGATCAAGTCGTTCGACGAGGCCATCGACGGTCGCCTGAAATCGCTCGAAGTGACCTTCGACACCCGCGCGAAATTCGTCACCGAAACCATCGACGGCCGCCTCGGCACGTTGACGTCGTCGCTGACCGAAGGCGCGGCCCAGGCGATCCAGTCGATCGACCAGCGGCTTGGCCAGCTCACCTCCTCGCTCACCGACGGCACCGCGCAGGCGATCGCCGCCGTCGACCATCGCATTTCCAACGTGACCGAGACCATCGATGGCCGTAGCGCCCAGCTGACCGACACCATCCAGGCGCGGTTCCAGGAAATCCAGCAGGGCATCGAGACCCGCGTCGGCGCCATCGCCGGCGACATCGATACGCGCGTAGCGCAATTCGAGGATCTGCTCGGCTCGCGCATCGAAGCGGTGGCCGGCCGCATCGAAAGCAGCGGCCGCCAGGCCAGCGAAGACCTGATGTCGCGCGCCGAAATGCTGTCTTCCGGCATCAAGTCGCACGTCGAGGACGCGGAACGCGCGCTGACCAACCTCGTGGTCAACACCGCAGAGACCATCCAGACCGGCGCACGTACGGCGCAGCAGTCGCTGCTCACGGTATCCTCCGATGTCGGCACCCAGTTGAAACTGGCATCGACCGAGGTCGAGACCGCGCTCAACGCGGTCGGCACCGGCGCCGCAGGCTCGATCCTGACCAGCGCCCGCGACGCCCAGCAGACACTGGTCGCAGCCTCTTCCGAGGCCGCCTCGCAGATCAAGTCGCTGGCTGCAGACGTCGAGCGCACGCTCTCGGCCGCGGGCGACGCCACGGCGGCATCGGTTCTGGCCGGCGCACGTGAAGCGCAGACCACGCTGGTGACTGCGTCTGCCGACGCAGCCAACCACGTCAAATCGCTGGCCGCCGACATCGAACGTTCGCTGTCGGTCGCCGGTACCGCAACCGCCGAATCCGTCACCGCCGGCGCCCGCGAGGCGCAGAACACGCTGGTCGCCGCCTCCACGGAGGCCGCCAACCAGGTCAAGTCGCTGGCCGTCGACATCGAGCGTTCGCTGTCGATGGCCGGCACCGCGACGGCCGAGGCGATCACCTCGGGTGCGCGCGAAGCCCAGAATGCGCTGATCACCTCCTCGACCGATGCTGCGACCAAGGTCCAGTCGCTCGCGGCCGACCTGCAGCGTTCGCTGTCGATGGCGGGCAATGCCACGGCCGAGTCGATCACTTTGGGCGCCCGCGAGGCCCAGACCACGCTGATCACGGCATCCGCGGAAGCCGCCAACCACGTCAAGTCGCTGGCGATCGATGTCGAACGCACGCTGAGCGCGGTCGGGGCGGACACCGCCGCCTCCATCCTGGGTACTGCGCGGGAAGCACAGACCTCGCTGACGGCGATTTCGACGGACTCGGCCAGCCAGATCAAGGCGATCGCCGCCGACCTCGAACGTTCGCTGAGCACCGTCACCACCAACACGACCGATACCATTCAGGCCACCGCCCAGATCGCGCAGAACGTGCTCGTGGCCGCAACGAACGAAGTCAACTCGAACTTCAAGTCGACCTCGGCCGATATCGAGCGTTCGGTGCTCGCCGCCAGCAGCAATTTCGGCTCGACGATGACCGGCAAGACCGACGAAATCGTCACCTATGTCCAGCAGCAGACCGATCGTCTGGCGCAGATCGTGGACAGCCGCCGCGGTTCGCTGGTCGAGGCGCTGAGCGGCAAGACCACGCAACTGACGACCGATATCGACCGCGTCACCGCCGACGCGCTGAAGGCGATCGAGACCCGTGGCCAGGTGTTCTCGCAATCGATGGCGGCCCACGGCTCGGATGTGGCGCGCAGCATTACCTCGGCGGGCGAGATCGCGACCGGCTCGGTAGCCAAGTCGCTGAAGGATATCGAGCAGTCGACGCGTTCGGCCATCGACCAGTCGCGCCAGGTTTCGATCGCGGCCGTCACCGAAATGCAGGAGACCAGCAAGATCCTGCGCACCGATACCGTCGCGCTGTTCGAGCGCCTGCGCGAGGGCAACATCCTCCTGCAGGAAGTGCTGACCGGGGCCCACGACAATCTCAATTCGCTGGAGCGTGCGCTGGTGACCCGCGTGGCCGACTTCGTGTCGGCGATGAACGACGTCACTTCCCGCAACGGCGTCGCGACCCAGACGTTGGAAGACCAGCTGACCGTCTTCAACAGCAAGACGTCGAGGGCGCTGGAGGATCTCGGCGCGCTGTCGAGCCAGTTCGAAAGCCACGGCAAGTCGCTGGTCGAAGCCGCTTCCCTCGTCGAGGAGGCCAACCGCAACACCACGGCGTCCGTCATCGACCGCAAGGAGCAGCTTGAATCGCTGGTAACCACCATCGATCTGCGCAGCACCGATCTGGAGCAGCGCCTGTCGCGCTTCACCGGCCTGCTCGACGAGTCGCTCGCCGCGGCCGAAGAGCGTGCCCGGGACATCGCGCGCGTGGTAGCGGAAACCGCCGGCGCCGGATCGGCTGCGATCAGCCGCCAGTTCGAAGCGGTGCGCACTGCGGCCGAGAACGAGCGGCAACAGACCCTTCATGCCATGAACGACCTCTACCAGCAGAGCAACCAGGAAACGGATGCGATGTTCAAGCAGTCGACCGAGAGGTTCGGCGCGATGGTGCAGGCCATGAAGCAGATGGCGGCCGAGATGCACCAGGAGCTCGAATCGACGCGCAGCGAGCTGCGCCGCGGCGTCCTGGAAATGCCGCAGGAGGCTGCCGACAACACCGCGCAGATGCGCAAGGTGATCGTCGACCAGATCGAGGCGCTCGCCGAGCTCAACCGCATCGTCGCCCATCACGGCCGCGGGCTCGACGTCGTGACCTCCGGCCGCGCCGGCGCGCAGCGTCAGGATGAGCCCATCGTGATGGCGGCGGCCGGCGGCCGCAACGAACTGCGCATGCGCGACAACGGCGGCAACAGCGCATCGACGCTCCCGCCGCCGGATCTCGGCATTCCGTCCTCGCGCCGCACCGACGCGCCGCCGGTCTCGCCGGCGACGAGCCAGGACCCTGGACGCGACGGATGGCTGTCCGACCTGCTCAATCGCACCGACGCCGGCAGCGGACGCGACGCACCGCGTGGCCGGATGCCGCCGGCCGCGGTCAACCCGCTGGAGTCGCTGTCGCTCGACATCGGCCGGCTGATGGACCGCAATCTCGCAGCCGAGATGTGGGACCGCTACCAGCGCGGCGAGAGCAAGGCGTTCAGCAAGCGGCTCTATACCGCCGCCGGCCAGAAGGCGTTCGACGAGGTCGCTCGCAAATATCGCGCCGACCGCACCTTCAAGCAGACGGTCGACCGCTACATCGCCGAGTTCGAGCGGCTGCTCGACGAGGTTGCGCGCGAGGAGCGCGGGCCGCAGGCGCTGCGCGGCCACCTCACCTCCGAGACCGGTCTCGTCTACACCCTGCTCGCGCATGCGGCGGGACGGCTGGGGTAGGCTTCGAATAGCGAGTGGCGAATAGCGAATGAAAACGGAGGCAGCGATGCCTCCGTTTTTCGTTCAAGATGCGGATCGTTCCGTCATTGCGAGGAGCGCAGCGACGACTTGTCCGCCGTAGCTCGAAGAGCGAAGGCGGAAGCAATCCACTCTTTCACCTTGCGGTGAGATGGATTGCTTCGCTTCGCTCGCAATGACGCGGCATAAAGCGCGGCAAAAAACCATCGGATTTCACGTGCGATATCAGTTGCGAAGCCAGGCGAGCCATTCGCTACTCGCCATTCGCCAACTACTGCCGCTTCTGTCCGCTCGGCGCCCTCGGCGGCGCTGGCCTTGGCGGGACGGCTGCGGTCGATGCCGGCTCGGGCGGTGCGGCGTTGTTGCTTCCGCCAAAGATCACCCGGCTCGGGTTGCGGTCGAAATTGTTCACCGCACGGCTGATGTCGGAGAGCGTGCGGCGGCCGTCGGCCATCAGCGCGCCCGAGCGCTTGTCGAAATCCTCGGCGAGGTCACGGATCGACTTCACCATCAGGTTCAACTCGCCGCCGGCGGCGCCGCCCGCGATCGTGTTCAGCCCGAGCATCAGGCTGTCGGCCTTGCCCATCACGCCGTCGACCCTGAGCATGATGTTGTCGATCTTCTCGGAGTTGCGTGCGAGCGTGCCGGTGAATGTCTCGAGGTTTCGCAGCGAGTTCTTCACCGATTCCTGGTTGTCGGCGACGATGCGGTTGACGTTCTGCAGCGTGGCGCGGATGGACTCGGTCACGTCCTGCAGCGCGCTCGGGTCGGCGGTTAGCACCGGAACGCCGTCTTCGTCCAGCGGCACCGATGGCGCGGACTCCTCGCCCCCCTTCAGCGAAATCGCCGCGACGCCGGTGAGGCCCTGGAACTCCAGCCCGACCAGCGTGTCCTTGCGGATCGGGGCGTTGTTCTCGACCATCGCCAGTGCAACCACCCGGCGCGGATTGTCGAGCTTCACGGAAACGACTTCACCTATCCGGATACCATTGAAATTGACGCTGCCGCCGTTGCGCAGGCCGGACGCCGCGCCTTCGAACACGATGCGGATCGGGCTGCGCTGCTTGGTGGCATGCAGGCTCTGGAACCACAGCACGAAGCCGAACGCGGCTGCGATCACCGCCAGCGTGAAGGCTCCAATCAGGACGTAGTTCGCCCGCGTTTCCATGTCCAAACGTACTCCGGTTCAACCCATGACCGCGCGGGCGCGCTTGCCGTGGAAATATTGCCTCAGCCAGGGGTGCTGTGAGGCCTGCATGTCGGCGATCGACCCTGCGGCAATGATCTTGCCGTTCCCCAAAACCGCGATGCGGTCGCAGGCCGTATAGAGGCTGTCGAGGTCGTGGGTTACCATGAAAACGGTCAGGCCCAAAGTACGCTGCAGGGTGCGCACCAGTTCGTCGAAATCGCCCGCGCCGATCGGGTCCAGCCCCGAAGTCGGCTCGTCCAGGAAAACCAGTTCGGGGTCGAGCGCGAGCGCGCGCGCCAGCGCCACGCGCTTGATCATGCCGCCCGAAAGTTCGGACGGATAACGGTCGGCGACCTCGGGCCGCAACCCGACCATGCCGAGCTTGGCCATCATGATCTCGTCGAGCAGCCGCTGCGAGACCCTGAGATATTCGCGGACCGGGAACTGGATGTTCTGCCGCACGGTGAGCGAGGAAAACAGCGCGCCCTGCTGGAACAGGATGCCCCAGCGCCGCTCCACGCCGCGCCGTTCGGCCGCGCTCGCCGCGTCGAGATCGATGCCGAACACCTCGATGCGGCCGGCAAGCTTGGGCACCAGGCCGATGATGGTGCGCGTCAGCACCGACTTGCCGGCGCCCGACGGGCCGACGAACCCCAGGATTTCACCGCGCTTGACGTCGAGATTGAGCCCGTCGAGCACCCGCGTCTTGCCGAACTGCACGGTGATGTCGCGAACGCGGATGATGGCGTCGGAAATCTCGCCCACCATGGTCACATTCCGATCGATGCAAAGAAGATGGCGAACACGCCATCCATGACGATCACGAAGAAGATTCCCTTCACCACCGAGGATGTCGTGTGCTGGCCGAGCGATTCAGCGCTGCCCTGCACGGCCAGACCCTCGACGCAGGCAACGATGCCGATCACGGCCGCCATGACCGGCGCCTTGATGATGCCGACGATGAAATGATCGATCGAGATGGCGTCGCGCAGCCGCAGCAGGAAGGCTTCGGGATCGACGCCGCC
>DATCXE010000536.1:0-2449 GCA_036565985.1 Bradyrhizobium sp. | reverse complement strand
TCGGCAGCGCGCCGCTCGATCAGATCGCGCGCTTCGAGATCGCGCAGGATTCGCGACAGGCTCGGCCCAAGCAGGAACGCGACACGCGCCAATTCCGTGACTTCGATGGTGTCCACCGCGGTCAGCGCGCGCAGAATCCGCCATTGCTGTTCGGTCAGCCCGTGATTGCGCAGCGATGGCCGGAATTGCCGCATCACGGCTTCGCGCGCGCGCAGCAACGACATCGGCAGCGAGCGGGAGAATTCGCGCATCGGCAGGCCGCGGCCCTCGCCTGCTTTCTTGCTTGCCATCTTCAGTCGTCCACCATCCCGGAATCGTTGATCGAGCAAGGCTAAAGTTTTGCGGCGCAGCAAGCATCAAATCAGCTTGCGGAGATCACTTAACATGTTAAACACATTTTAGCACCCGCTTTTTTGCCTGTTCACGCCGGACGCCCATGGCCCTCTCCCAAGACGACATCCGCAGCGCCGCCGAACGGCTCGATCACGCCGAGAAGACACGGAAGCAGATCCGGCAGATTTCGCTCGAACATCCCGGCATAACGATCGAAGACGCCTACGCCATTCAGAAGGCATGGGTCGAGATGAAGATCGCGCAGGGCCGCGTGGTCAAGGGCCACAAGATCGGGCTGACCTCGAAGGCGATGCAGAGCGCGCTCAATATCGACGAGCCGGATTCCGGCATCCTGCTCGACGACATGTTCTTTGCCGACGGCGGGCTGGTGCCGACGGACCGCTTCATCGCCACCCGCGTCGAGGCCGAGCTTGCCTTCGTGATGAAGTCGCGGCTGACTGGGCCTGATTGCACCATGTTCGATGTGCTGAACGCCACCGACTTCGTGGTGCCGGCGCTGGAAATCCTGGATACGCGGGTCGAGCGGGTCGATCCGCAAACCAAATCGACCCGAAAAATCTTCGATACTATCGCCGACAACGCAGCGAATGCCGGCATCGTGCTCGGCGGCCGCCCGATCCGGCCGATGGACGCCGACCTGCGCTGGATCGGCGCGCTGTGCTTCCGCAACGGCCAGCTCGAGGAAACCGGGCTCGCGGCGGGTGTTCTCAATCATCCGGCGACGTCGGTGGCCTGGCTCGCCAACAAGATCGCGCCCAATGGACTGGCGCTCGAAGCAGGCCAAGTGGTGCTGGCAGGCTCGTTCATCCGCCCGATCGAGACCCGCAAGGGCGACACGATCCAGGCCGATTATGGACCTTATGGTTCCGTGAGTTGTTACTTCGCCTGATGCCTTAGGAAAGCGGGAGCCATCGCACCATGCCGCACTTCACGCTTGAATATTCAGCTAATCTGGATGGACGCGTCGACATGGGCCTCGTCGTGGAGCTTGTCCGCAAGGCCGCCGTCGAGACCGGCATCTTCCCGCTCGGAGGCATTCGCGTCCGCGCCATCAGGTGCGAGCACTATGCGATCGCGGACGGCAACAAGAGTTTTGGCTTCCTCGACATGGTGCTGCGGCTCGGCGAGGGCCGCGACCTCGCGACCCGGAAGAAGGCCGGCGAACATATTTTCCAGCAGCTGTCGGCCTATCTCGATCCGGTGTTTGCGGACAGCAAATTCGCGCTGTCGTTCGACATGCAGATCAACGACAAGGAAACCAGCTGGAAGCGCAACAACATCCACGAAGCCCTGAAGGTGGAGACGGC
Organism: Bradyrhizobium sp.; assembly: GCA_036565985.1. GTDB lineage: Bacteria > Pseudomonadota > Alphaproteobacteria > Rhizobiales > Xanthobacteraceae > Bradyrhizobium. The sequence continues at coordinate 788 of DATCXE010000536.1, read as the reverse complement.
CCATGGATAAAGCCACGCCCAAGGACGTATTTCAGGCCAATCGCGACCGCGCAGCGCCCCTGCTCGCCAAGCTGAAGTCTGACGGTATCGGACACATGATCGACGGCAAGACCGTGCCGTCGATTTCGGGCCAGACATTCGAGACCAAGTCGCCAATCGATGGCGCGGTTCTGGCATCGGTTGCGCGCGGCAATGCCGAAGACATTGACCGTGCCGCAACGGCTGCAAGCCTGGCCTTCAAGTCCTGGCGCGACATGCCGGCTACGATGCGGAAGAAATTGCTGCATCGCGTGGCCGATGCGATCGAGGATAATGCCGACGACATCGCGGTGCTGGAATGCATCGACACCGGCCAGGCCCACCGCTTCATGGCCAAGGCCGCGATCCGGGCGGCGGAAAACTTCCGCTTCTTCGCCGACAAATGCACTGAGGCGCGCGACGGCCTCAACACGCCGAGCGAGGAGCACTGGAACATCTCGACCCGGGTGCCGATCGGCCCTGTGGGCGTGATCACGCCGTGGAACACGCCGTTCATGCTGTCGACCTGGAAGATTGCCCCGGCGCTGGCTGCCGGCTGCACCGTCGTGCACAAGCCGGCGGAGTGGTCGCCGGTGACGGCGGACCTGCTGGCGAAGCTGGCGAAACAGGCTGGCCTGCCCGACGGCGTGCTCAACACCGTCCACGGCATGGGCGAGGAAGCCGGCAAGACCCTGACCGAGCATCCCGCGATCAAGGCGATCGGCTTCGTCGGCGAGAGTTCGACCGGCTCCGCGATCATGGCGCAGGGG
>DATCXE010000392.1:0-9318 GCA_036565985.1 Bradyrhizobium sp. | reverse complement strand
TGACGGAGGAGTACGATCTCGGCCGCGCCAATGTGACGTTTCGCAACCTCGCGCCCGCGGAGACCCGGCGCGCGCTCGAGAGCAGGGAAGTGCGTGCCCTTCTGATCGTCGTTCCGCTGGTTGAAAAATACCTGGGCATGCTGCGCGGCTTCTTCCTGCAAAGTCCGAAGACCGCGCCGGTCCTTATTCCCATCGACGCGGCCGGCGCCATCGCCGGGAAACAGCGCGCCTACGAAAGTTTCGATGTCCCGAAGGGAACGCTGCGGGGCTCGCCGCCGATTCCTGCCGACGATCTGACCACGCTCAGGGTTTCGTTCTATCTGGTTGCGAACAAGCACCTTGACAACGATGTGGCCGGTGCATTGGCAGAGGCCTTGATGAACGCGCGCAGGGATCTGCTCGGCGAATTGCCGATGCTCGGGCAGATAACCGCGCCGAGCACCGACTCGGATGCCTTTCTGCCGGTTCATCCGGGGGCTGCCGCCTTCTACAACGGCACGCAGGAGAGCTTCCTGGATAAATGGGGAAACATCATCTTCCTGGTCCCGATGATATTCGGTGGGCTGGTTTCGGTGGCGGCAGCGGCGTGGAAGTTTCTTCGCGAAGCCGAGCCCGGAAAGGGCGAACAGGCGCTTGATCTACTCTATGCCCTGGGTCGCCGCATCAGATCGGCCGAAGGCGAAACGGAGTTGTCCGAGATCGAGCGCGATATCGACAAGGTGCTTCAGATGCAGCGCGTGAAGGCAGCAGCCGGGGATGAGAACGCGCTCGATGTCACGACCCTGAACGTGGCCGCGCACCGACTTCAGAGCCTCGTCCATGATCGCCGGATATTGCTGGCCGCGCGCCCCGGCGCGCTCGATCAGGCAGAGCCGTCCCGATCGACCCGCGCCGTCACGTCAACCTCTGACCATTGATCCTGATCAAAGGTGCATCGCCGTTTTGGCCGTTGGCTCCACCCGTCGGGCAATGGAGACATGACCATGTTGCGTTGCGGGAAATTTCTGCTGGCACTAGCCATCACGTTCGCCGTTCCGGCCGCTGCAGCGGCGCAGGCGACCGATGGCAAACCGCCGGAGCCGGAGCAGGCCTTGCTGAAGCCCGAGCAACTCGAGGCGCTGGTCGCGCCGATCGCGCTTTACCCCGATGAGTTGCTTGCCAATGTGCTGGCGGCTTCGACCTATCCGCTGGAGGTCGTGCAGGCCGACCGATGGGCGAAGGCCAACAAGAATGTGAAAGGCGACGCGCTCAAGGCCGCGGTCGAAAAGCAGGCATGGGACGACAGCGTCAAGGCGCTGGCCGCTACACCCGATGTCCTCGCGATGATGAGCGACAAGATCGACTGGACCAAGAATCTCGGCGATGCCGTGCTGGCGCAGCAGCCTGATGTGATGGACGCGGTACAGCGGCTGCGCGCCAAGGCGCAGGCCCGCAACAAGCTCGTCACCACCAAGCAGCAAAAGGTCAGCGTTCAACGCCAGGAGAACAAGGAAGTGATTGTCATCGAGCAGGCGCAGCCCGATGCGGTCTACGTTCCCTACTACGAACCGGCGACAGTTTATGGCGACTGGCCCTATGCGGAATATCCGCCGTATTATTTCGGCTATCCTTCCTACATCGGCGCCGGCGTGATTGCCGCAGGGCTGGCATTCGGTACCGCCTGGGCGATCGGGCGCTGGGGCAATTACTGGGGCGGCGGCTTCAACTGGGGGAACCGCAATCTCTATGTGAATCACTACAACAGGACGACCAACATCGGTAACAACTGGCAGCACAATCCCGCGCACCGTCAGGGTGTCCGGTATAACAACGTCAACGTTGCGCAGAAGTTTGGCAACAACAACCTGCGGGCTGGCGCTGCTGATCGGATGGACTACCGCGGCCGCGATGGCCAGAAGGTGCTCGACCCCGGAAGGGATCGTGCCGGCGCGGGTGATCGTGCTGGCGATCGACCGGGGGCCGGTGACCGCGCGGCCGGAGACCGTGCCAAAGGCGGCGACCGCGCCGGTGCTGGTGATCGGGCCAAGGCCGGTGATCGGGCTAAGGCTGGTGATCGCGCCAAGGCCGGTGACCGCGCCAAGGGCGGTGATCGCGCGAGAACAGCCGACCGCAGCCGCGCTGCCGGCGCCGGCAACAGGGGCGGACGCGATACGGCGATCAGGAATGTGTCATCAGGGAGGGCGGCCAATGTTCAGTCCGCGCGTGGCCGGGCAAGCTTTGCCAGTGCGGGTGTGTCGCGTGCCAGTATGGGTGGCGGTGGCTTCCGCGGCGGAGGCGGAGCAGCGATGGCGGGTCGCGGCGGCGGTGGAGGTTTCCGTGGTGGTGGCGGCGGCGGTGGTGGCTTCCGTGGTGGTGGTGGTGGCGGCGGACGACGCTCCGATATCGCGCTGAAGCATGACGTCGTGCTGCTCGGGCATCTGGACAACGGCCTCGGTTTTTACCGCTTCAGCTATCTCGGCAGTGACAAGGCCTATGTCGGGGTCATGGCGCAGGAAGTGCAGGCGGTCATGCCTGGCGCGGTGACGCGCGGCGGCGACGGCTATCTCCGGGTTCACTACGACAGGCTCGGGCTCAAGTTCCTCACCTACAGGGATTGGCTCGCTGCCGGCGCGCAGATCCCGACGCGCGCGAGGATGTGACGATGACAAAGCATCGGTTGGAGCAGGCCTGCAGCAAGCACGCTACCGCTCTCCTCGCAGCAGCCGCGCTGCTGCTGGGGATTTCGTCCGTTCACGCCCAGCAGGTTTTCAAGACACCGGAGGAGGCGGCCACGGCGCTCGCCACGGCCGTCAAATCGGGAGACGCGCGCGACGTCGTCAAGGTGCTCGGCCGGGATGGCGTGGACATCATGTTCTCCGGCGATGAAGTGGCGGACCGCGAAGCCCGCGAGCGGTTCGTCGGAGCCTATGACGCCAAGCACAACGTGACCATCGACGGCGACAAGGCGATTCTGGTGGTGGGAGCCGACGATTTCCCGCTGCCGATTCCGCTGGTCCGTCGGGGCGCGGACTGGAAGTTCGATACAGCCGCCGGCCGGCTCGAAGTCCTGTACCGCCGCATCGGGCGCAACGAACTGGACGCGATTCAGACCAGCCTTGCCTATGTCGATGCGCAGAATGAGTATGCGGAAAAGGATCGTACCGGGGCCGGACCTGGCGTCTATGCGCGGCGCATCATCAGTTCCGCCGGCAAGAAGGACGGCCTCTATTGGCCGGCGCCGGACGGAGACGCGAGCCCGCTCGGCGAACTCATCGCCCAGGCCTCTGAAGAGGGATACAAGGCAGGCGCGGGACGCACGCCGTACCACGGTTATTACTACCGCATTCTGACGCGACAAGGTCCTAACGCGCCCGGCGGCGTGCTCGATTATGTCGTCAAGGGAAAGATGATCGGCGGATTCGGGCTGCTCGCTTACCCCGCGGAGTACGGCAATTCAGGAGTGATGACCTTTGTCGTGAACCATTCCGGAACCGTCTATCAGAAGGATCTGGGCAACTCGACGGCGTCGCTGGCGGGGCGCATGACGTGGTTCGATCCCGACCAGACCTGGAAGAAGGTCGATGCACCGCGTCCTTGACGCATTTCGGAATGTCGTGGCGGTCGGCAGATATTCGGCTGCCCTGGCCACGCTGCTCCTCGTGGTCGGGGTAGGGCTGCCGACGCCATTGCACGCCCAGGCTCCGGGTTATGTCAGTGTCGTGTTCGCCAAGGCCGGTCTCGTCGTGGGTGCCGGAGGAGGTCGCGGTGTGCTGACCTATCGCGGCCGCGACTATCCGTTCCGGGTTTCCGGCTTGAGCGTCGGCTTTACGATCGGCGCCTCGGCGATGCGACTGACGGGACGCGTATCGGGGCTTCGTGAGCTGAAGGATTTTTCCGGGACCTATGACGCGGTTGGTGGCGGCGGCGCCCTTGGTGGCGGCTTCGGCGGGGTCCAACTGACCAACAAGAAAGGCGTGACCATCACGCTGCAGGGCGTCGAGGCCGGGCTGGAATTTGCAGCCAACCGGAGCGGGATCAGGATCTCGCTGCAATAGGCCAGGAGGTGTCCAGGTCCCGGAGCGCTTCGGCCTCACAGGTTGCCACGCTCGCTGCCTGACGTGCTGCGGCAAGAGGTCGTCCTTGTTCGTTGATTTGGATCAATGAAGGAGATCCGGAACTCCGCCATGCTTACGCTTGCACAGGGCGCACCGGCGCGCCGATGCGCTCATCCGACGATTTGCAGACGATACCTGACACAGGTGGCGACCTGTGGCTGGCTCAACATGATTGAGAGGGCGTGAGGCGTTCATGCTCGAGAAAGTGAAAGAAAGTGGCGCGCCGCCGGGGAACTCGCCCGAGAACGGACGACGCGCGGAATTGATCGTGTTCGCGGTGATTGCCGCCTTCATCTGGCCGGTAGTCGCGGTGGGTGTGGTCGGTGGGTATGGTTTCCTGATCTGGATGTCCCAGTTGATCCTGGGGCCGCCCGGACCACCGGGGGCATGAGATCGCCATGGAAACCCAGGGACCTTCGCGCCGGGCACTGTTCCGCGGTCAGTTCATCTCCAAACCGATTGCGGTCATCGGCGAGGGTTGTCTCGCCGAAGCCGGCATCGTGTGCCGTTCCTGCGGCGACGTCTGTCCTGAGATCGCGATTCGATTCCGGCCGAGGATTGGATTGCCGTCCCAGGCCATCGTCAATGCAGCCGCCTGCACCGGATGCGGCGAATGCGTCGGCGCGTGCCCGGGCGATGCCATCACGCTGGGTGCCGCACGAAGCGGGGCCACGTCATGACGGAAGAAGCGACCATTCACATTTCGAGCGCGGTGGTGTCCGTGCTGCCCGACCATCGGGATGATGTGTTGCGCACGCTCCTGACCCAAGCCGACGTCGAAGTCCATCATGCCGATGCTTCGAAGATCGTCATCGTCATGGAGGCCGCCGAGAGCGGAATCCTTGGAAGCCGCCTCGCGGAGATCGCATGCTGGCAGGGTGTCCTGTCCGCCAACATGGTGTTCGAGCAGGTCGAGCGGCTCGCCGATATCGGAGGCTAGAACCATGTCACTCTCCCGACGAGAATTGTTGAAGGCGCAGGCGGCCGCTGTTGCCGCGGCGGCCGCCGGCATCACGCTTCCCGCGAACGCGCAGCCGGTGGCGGGCGGCATCGGGGCGCTGGAGATCAAATGGTCGAAGGCCCCGTGTCGCTTTTGCGGCACCGGATGCGGGGTCATGGTCGGCGTCAAGGGCGACAAGGTCGTCGCCACCCACGGCGATACGCTGGCCGAGGTCAATCGCGGGCTGAACTGCATCAAGGGTTATTTCCTCTCCAAGATCATGTATGGCGGCGACCGCCTGACCACGCCGCTGCTGCGCAAGAAGGGCGGCGTGTTCGCCAAGGACGGCGAACTGACGCCGGTGTCGTGGGACGAGGCCTTCGACGTGATGGCGGCGCGCGCCAAGGCGGTGCTGAAGGACAAGGGGCCGACCGCGCTCGGCATGTTCGGCTCGGGACAATGGACGGTCTATGAGGGCTACGCCGCCACCAAGCTGATGCGGGCCGGCTTTCGATCCAACAACCTCGATCCGAATGCCCGCCACTGCATGGCGTCGGCCGCGGTCGCCTTCATGCGTACCTTCGGCATGGATGAGCCGATGGGATGCTACGATGATTTCGAGGCGGCGGACGCGTTCGTGCTGTGGGGCTCGAACATGGCCGAAATGCACCCGATCCTCTGGACGCGGTTGACCGACCGGCGATTGAGCCACCCGCATGTCAAGGTGGCGGTGCTTTCCACGTTCACGCACCGAAGCTCCGACCTTGCCGATATTCCGATCGTGTTCAAGCCGGGCACGGATCTCGCGATCCTGAACTACATCGCCAACCACATCATCACGACCGGGCGCGTCAACCAGGACTTCGTCAAGAACCACACGACGTTTGTGAAGGGTACGGTCGACATCGGCTATGGACTGCGCCCGGAGCATCCGCTTGAAGTCAAAGCCAAGGGTGCGGCGACGGCCGGCGCGACGCAGCCGATCGATTTCGACGCGTATTCAGCCTTCGTGAAGGATTACACGCTCGACAAGGTCTCGGATCTGACCGGCGTCGAACGCGGCTTCCTGCAGGAACTCGCCGAACTCTATGCCGATCCGAAGCGCAAGGTGATGTCGCTCTGGACGATGGGCTTCAACCAGCACGTTCGCGGCGTATGGGCCAATCAGCTCGTCTACAATCTCCATTTGCTGACGGGGAAGATTTCCGAGCCTGGCAATTCGCCGTTCTCGCTGACAGGCCAGCCGTCCGCCTGCGGCACGGCGCGCGAGGTTGGCACCTTCGCGCATCGTTTGCCCGCCGACATGGTCGTCACCAACCCGGAGCACCGCAAGCACACCGAGGAGATCTGGCGCATCCCGCATGGCATCATTCCGGAAAAGCCGGGTTACCATGCCGTCGAACAGGACCGGATGCTTCGCGACGGCAAGCTGAACTTCTACTGGATCCAGGTGAACAACAACCTGCAGGCCGCCCCGAACAGCTCTCGCGAGACCTATCCTGGTTACCGCAATCCGGACAATTTCATTGTCGTCTCCGACGCGTATCCGACTGTCACCGCGATGTCCGCCGACCTTGTTCTTCCAGCGGCGATGTGGGTCGAAAAGGAAGGCGCCTACGGCAACGCGGAGCGCCGCACGCATGTATGGCGGCAGCTCGTCAACGCTCCCGGCGAGGCGCGCTCGGATCTCTGGCAGATGATGGAGTTTTCGAAGCGCTTCACCACCGACGAGGTTTGGCCGGCGCAGATCCTGAACGACAACCCCAACTACCGCGGCAAGACGCTGTTCGACGTATTGTTCCGCAACGGCAAGGTGGACAAGTTCGCAGCGACCGAAGTCCCCGCCGAGTACGAAAACCGCGAAGCCAAGGCGTTCGGATTCTACGTGCAGAAGGGGCTGTTCGAGGAGTACGCCGAATTCGGCCGGGGCCACGGACACGATCTTGCGGCATTCGACACCCTTCACGAGGTGCGTGGCCTGCGCTGGCCCGTGGTCGACGGCAAGGAAACCAGGTGGCGCTATCGGGAAGGCCTCGATCCCTATGTCAAGCCGGGCAAGGGTGTCGACTTCTACGGTTACAAGGACGGGCGGGCGCGGATCATTGCCGTTCCCTATGAGCCGCCGGCAGAGTCTCCCGACAGGGAATACGACATCTGGCTCGTCACCGGCCGCGTGCTCGAACATTGGCACTCCGGCTCCATGACCATGCGCGTGCCCGAGCTTTACAAGGCGTTTCCGGGGGCGAGGGTCTTCATGCATGCCGAGGACGCTTACGCCAGAGGCATCAATCAGGGTGCCGAGGTCCGAGTGGTGTCGCGGCGCGGTGAGATCCGAACCCGCGTCGATACAAAGGGGCGCAACCGGATGCCGCGCGGTGTCGTCTTCGTGCCCTGGTTCGACGCCAGCCAGCTCATCAACAAGGTGACGCTGGATGCAACCGATCCCATCTCCAAGCAGGCGGACTTCAAGAAATGCGCGGTCAAGATCATCCCGGTCTGAAGAGATTTCGAAGTCCGCTGGCAGGGGCGCTGCTTGGCGGCATGCTGGTATTCGCCTGTGGTGCGATCTATGCGCAAACCGCGCCCCAGATCGTGCCGCGCGTGACGGGGGCTGCGTCTCCGATGGGAGATGTGCCGGCGCCGCCGCTGGCGCGACCGATCATCGATGACAAGCGGCTGATGCGCAACTATCCGGAGCAGCCGCCGATCATTCCGCACGCCATCGAGAACTATCAGCTCACGCTCAAGACCAATCGCTGCCTCGATTGTCACCGTCGGCAGTTCACGGAAGGCTCGGGTGCGCCGATGATCAGCGTCACCCACTTCATGGATCGCGACGGGCAGGTTCTCGCCGACGTGACGCCGCGCCGATATTTCTGCACCGCGTGTCATGTCCAGCAAGATGATGCCCAGCCGCTCGTTCCGAACACCTTCAAGGACATGCTGCTCATCGATCCCGGGAAGAAGTGAGAGCGTCGATGCAGCGGCTCAAGGCACTCCTGATCTGGTTCTGGCGGATTGCCAGCAGTCCAAGCGCGCATTTGAGCCTGGGGTTTCTGGCGCTCGGCGGCTTCGTCTGCGGCGTGCTGTTCTGGGGCGCGTTCAACACCGCGCTGGAAGTTACCAACACCGAGAAGTTCTGCACCTCGTGTCACGAAATGCGCGCCAACGTGTTTCAGGAGTTGCAGCGCACGCCGCATTTCACGAACCGCTCCGGAGTCCGCGCGACGTGCCCGGATTGCCACGTTCCGCACGACTGGACTGACAAGATCGCCCGCAAGATGCAGGCCTCGAAGGAGGTCTGGGGCAAGATCTTCGGCGTGATCGATACCAGGCAGAAGTTCCAGGATCACCGGCTCGAACTCGCCAAGCACGAATGGGCGAGACTGAAGGCCAACGATTCGCTCGAGTGTCGCAACTGTCACTCCTCGGCTGCGATGGACTTCAACAAGCAGACCCGGCGCGCCGCGGACATCCACGCCAAGTTTCTCGTTACGAAGGAAAAGACCTGCATCGACTGTCACAAGGGCATCGCGCACGAACTGCCTGATATGACCGGCATCGAACCGGGCTGGACGGCGCCGCCCGAGTTGAGGGACCGTCAGACATTTCACGACGATCCCGGCGGCGAGCTCAGGCGATACCTGGCTTCGACCGGATCCGAATCGTCCGAGGGCGCCGGGCAGTAACGAGCGAGGCTGCCATCGAACGATTCAGATCGCCATTGCCGGTCACCCGATCGCGGTCTTGATGACGGCCAGCAATTCCTGGAAAGGCTCGGCGCAGGCCGGATCCGATGGCGCCTGCCGCATCACGTCGTACATCTTCGGCACCAGTTGAACCGCCTGATCCAGTTCGCCGTCGCGGCCGGGCTGATAGCCGCCCATCAGGCGAAGATCGCGCGTGTCCTCGAAGCGGGCGATCATGGCGCGCAGCTTGCGGACGAGGTTCTGCTCCTCCGCGGACCAGACGTGTTGCGCAAGGCGTGATACCGACGACAGCACGTTGATGGCGGGATAGCGCCCCTGATCCGCGACTTCGCGATCGAGCACGATATGGCCGTCGAGGGTGCCGCGCACGGTGTCTGCCACCGGCTCGTTGTGATCGTCGCCATCGACGTTCGGTCCGAACAATCACCCAGGGGGATGAATGCGCCGATCGCCAGCACGTCGTTGCCGACTGCACATTCCAGCCAGTCGCGAAAATCCTTTGACGAGAAGCCGATCGAAACTTCCCCCTCGCGATCGAACCCCGCCGCATAGCCTTGTGTTACGCTTTCCCGGT
>DATCXE010000517.1:0-9703 GCA_036565985.1 Bradyrhizobium sp. | reverse complement strand
CGCCGGCTTCGTGCCGGTGCGCGGGCAAAGATTGAGCGCTGTGGAGCAGGCTCAGCCGGCCTCGCTGTTGCAGGTCGAGGGCATCTACGGCCCGGCGTTCCTGACCACGAAGAACTACTTCGTCATCAAGGAATACAATTTCTCCGACCTGTATGTCCTGTTCGTCGGCCATCTCGCCGACCGCATGATAAATCCGCAGCCGTTCGCAACCCCATGGACCGCAACGACGCAGCTGCGTTCCGCCGACGTCGAGGCGATGCAGCGACATCTGACGCGGATCGGCCTTTACAAGGACAAGCTCGACGGCAAGGCCGGCATGCAGACCCGTGCGGCGCTCGGCGCCTATCAGAAATCCGCAGGCCTCAAGGTCGATTGCTGGCCGAGCGAGGCGGTGCTGCGCTCGATGAGCGGCGGACGGTGAGGAGCCTTTCTTCACCCGCCCCTTGAGGGGGCGGGTCGGCTCGCATGGAGCGCAGCGAAATGCGAGACGGGGCGGGGTGACGGTCTCTCCACATCCAACAGTGTACGCGTGGATAGACCGTCACCCCACCTCGGTTCGCATTTCATGCGAACCGATCCTCCCCCTCCAGGGGAGGATAAGACGGCCCCACAAACAAAAAGCCCGGCCGAAATACTGGCCGGGCTTCTGATCGCACCGCGCGGGTCGCGCGCCAATCACTCAGATCAGTGGCAGACCTCGACGCGGCGGTAGCGCCAGTCATAACCGTCCCAGAAGCGTTCGCGAACCATGCGGCATGCCGGGTAGGGCGCTTCTTCCACGTAGACCGGGCCGCCATAGGCCGGGCGGCTGGAGGCGATCGCGCCACCGATGATGGCGCCGCCAAGCAGGCCGGCTGCCACGCCCGCGGCAACGCCACGCTGCGCGCTTGCGGGCGTCGCGGCGAGCGAGCCGGCAATCGTTGCGACCGCGACGAGGGCAGCAAATGTCTTCTTCATGTCCTGGGCTCTCCTGGGTGGCGCCGTCGGGCGCCGGGTTTAGAGGTAACTCACACGCTGATTTCGAACCGCCGCTTCGCCAAAAAAGCGCACAAGGGTCAATCGAAAGTAAACGTTCCCTTTGATGGCTGAAAAAAACGGTTTTTTCGGGCCACAAACAGTCCAACACCCCGGAAAACCAGTGGTTTTCCGGGGTGTTGGGTTCGATTTAATGAAGGTGAACAGCGACAGCGTTTTCGAGCGAAGTGGATACCTGGTTCGCGCCGGGAAAACGCGTCAAACAAAAAAGGCCTAGTCGCAAACCCTGACGCTGCGGACCCGCCAGCCATAACCGTCCCAGAAGCGCTGCCTCTGCCAGACGCACTCGGGTCCGTAACCGGGATCGACCACATAGGCCGGACCGCCATATCCGTACCCGGGGCCATAATAGCCCGGGCCGTAATAAGAACGGTTCTGGGAGGCAATCGCGCCGCCGACGATGGCGCCACCGATCAATCCTGCAGCGACCCCTGCCGCGACACCGCGCTGCGCATGGGCGGGCGCGGGCATCGCCACGGCCGAAACGGCCAACGCGGCGGCGGCGCCGAGCGCCATCAATGTCTTCTTCATGGCCTCACCTTTCTCGTGGAGGAATAGGACAGCATCGAAGCGGTCTGTCGCAGCGAAAAGTTCCACACTTCGCTTAAATGTTCAATGAACGGGCGCGCCTCAATTGGCGACGAACCATGCGTACCGGGGGAGGCGGCGATTAACGCTGAAAATTCTGCGAGCAAACCGCAGGTATTTTTGATCTGCCGCAATCCGCACAGTTTAGATTCATTCCAGAGTGTGCGGGGCATCAGTTTGGAATTGCTACAAAATACTGCATTTCCTTTTGCATCTCGGCGCGCAGTTAAATATCGATGAAGCGCATCACCCAAGGGCTCTACCGGTTTCATGATCGTCTGTTCCTGCAACGTCCTGAGCGACCACGATGTCCGTAATGCCGTGAGTGCAGCTTCGGACCTGCCGCGAAATCCCAAACAGGTTTATGGTTGCCTCGGCTGCAGCGCCGAGTGCGGCCGATGCGCGCGCACCATCAAGACCATCATCGATGAAGCGCTCGGCGCCTGCGCCAAGGAGTGCTGCTCGGGCTGCCCGCACAGCCTACACGCGGCAAATGATGAGCCCGCTCAGGAAGTTACCCAGGCGTTCGCGCTCGCGGCCTGCTGAAAATTCAAAAATCCGCTGAGTTTTGAGGTTCCCCGCTTTTGTTGCGGTGAGGTTGCTCTCGGTCGAAAACTGATTTAGAAACGTTCTAAATACAGTTTCAGGCCATTTTGGCCCCAATAACCGGAGTGCAACATGCAGGGCGATCCCAAAGTCATCGATTATCTCAACAAGGGCCTGCGCAGCGAACTCACGGCGATCAACCAGTACTGGCTGCATTACCGTCTCCTCAACAATTGGGGCCTTCTGGAAATGGCCAAGGTCTGGCGCAAGGAATCCATCGAGGAGATGGAGCACGCCGACAAGTTCACCGACCGCATTCTGTTCCTCGACGGCTTCCCCAACATGCAGGTGCTCGATCCGCTCCGCATCGGCCAGAACGTCAAGGAAATCATCGAGTGCGACCTCGCCTCCGAGATCGCCGCGCGCACGCTCTATCAGGAAGCCGCAACGCATTGCCACAGCGTGAAGGACTACGTCTCACGCGACCTGTTCGAGAAGCTGATGAAGGACGAGGAGCATCACATCGACTTCCTCGAAACCCAACTCGATTTGATCGGCCGCATCGGGCTTGAGCTCTACACCCAGAAGCATGTGGGTGGGCTCGAGAGCGGGGACTGAGACTCCATCTCTGAACGCTCGTCACTGTCGTCACCCGCGAAGGCGGGTGATCCAGCATTCCAGCGGCGTCAGGGATGAAATCGCAAAGCCAGCCGCAGCGTACTGGATACCCCGCCTTCGCGGGGTATGACTGCCCGATATGTCCGGCCCAGAGTTTCGAACACAGCAGCTTCATCACACCGCGTCCGCCGGCACGAAACAGCTGATGATGATGCTGCCGCGGTGATGCACGTACCACACCACGGCTTCGCCGATCGGATTACCCTGATCGCGAATGACCGCGCGTTCGGGCACCTGCATCCATTGGCCTTCGATCGGAACCCAATAGGCGCCGCCGCGAACGTCGTACGTGGTGCGATGTCCATCCGACTCATCGCAGCAGGGCACGCCGTTCGGCGCGATCACGCTCTTGAACCAGGCGCGGATATCGGGTGGAACGTGGTCGTATTGGCCCCTGTCGACCGCGAGAGCCGCGCTCGCCAGCATCGACAGGCATGCGGGCAAAACGAAGCGCATCAGCTTTCGCATCCGATCCTCCGCGGTGTTGCTTTTGTCCTCGCGGGCGTTCGCCCCACGATTCGAATTGGAGACAATTCAACCGGAGCCTGATTGCAGATGCACGCTCAAATAATGAGCGATCCGGTCGCTCCGGATCGGCGTCAGCTTTAGCGTGCCGCAGTTTTCATCGGGATGGCCGAGGGTTGCGAAGATACGCTTGCCGACATCGAACGCTCCCTGCCGGCTCACATCGCCTTCTGCGGCGCGGTCTGCAGCAGCTCTTCCAGTTGCTTCTTGTAGAACGCCGCATTGCCGGTGGTGAGATGGCCGCGCGTCTCGCTCGATGCCGGGATCAGGAACAGGCGGCCGTTCCTGACGCGCTTCAGCGCCGCGTCGGTGATTCCGGTTTCCGGCGGATTGCGCTCGTCGTCGGCGGCATTGATCAGGAGCAGTGTGGCCTCGATCTTTTCGAGCGTTGGGGCAGGATTGTAATCGTGCGAGGCTTCCCACTGATAGATGAAGTCGTTGGCGTCGGCGGTGATGGCGACCTTCAGCCGATCGTCGACCATCTTGTCGGCTTTCGCTGCGGTCGGCGCCAGTGCCTGATAGGCCAGCGTGCCGCCGCCGGTGGCAAGGCCATAGGCGCTGATGGCGTATTTCATCATGCGGGGCTGCGCGGTGTAATTGCCGCCATTGTAGTCGGGATCGTTCCTGATGGTTTCCAGCATCATCCGCCGCAGCATCCAGTTGCGCGCCGCCATCTCGGTCGGCTGCGACGCCATCGGCACCAGCGCGTCCATGAACTGCGGATATTTGCCGCCCCAGATCCAGGTGTGCATGCCGCCCATCGAATTGCCGATCACGAGCCGCAGATGCTTGACGCCGAGGCCTTCCTTGACGAGGCGGTACTGCGCGTCGACCATGTCCTCGTAATTGTATTTTGGAAATGCCGTCTTCATGCCGTCGGAAGGTTTGGACGATTTGCCGTGGCCGAGCCCGTCCGGAATGATGATGTAGTATTTCGCGGCATCGAGCGGCTGTCCGGGGCCGAACAGTTCGCCGCCGAACGTCGCGGTCAGCATGCTGGCCGCGGAGCCGCCCGAGCCGTGCAGCACCAGCACCGGCTGCCCGCCAGGTTCGCCGATCGTGGTGTAGTGAAGCCGCAGTTCCGGCATCGTGTCGCCGGTGTGGAATTTGAAATCCTTGGCGATCCATTCACCCTGACGGGGCGCCGGATAATCGGCTGCGAAAGCGGTGACGGACGTCAGGGCAATGGCGGCCGACAAGGCAGCGTACCGAAAATTCATGATCGTCCCTCCCCAAGTGGGTTCCCCGGATATTGCGGCCGTCTTTGCGGACCGCTTGCGGTGGAGCCTATCACACCAGCCGTTTCACCGTCACCAGATCCCCGGGCTAGCCCTCCACTTCGGTTTCCGGCCGATCATTGCCGGCCGCGGTCTCCGAATGCCACCGGCCGTCCGAAGTCTCGTATTCGATTATCTCGGTGCGGCCCGGCACCCGCTGCTCCGCCGCTGCGCGTCTTGCGGCGGCGAGCGCTGCGCCGCGATTTGGAAACGGTTCGGAGAACACGCCGTCGACGGTGTAGGCCCAACCGCCGTCATGTTCGACGATCTTGTAGGTCACATGGGTCATCGGGAACTCGCTGTTTGCAGGTGCCGGCAGGGGTGACAGAATAGGCCAGGATGTCGGATTTTGCACCGGCCGTTCGTCCTTTGGATCGGGGCTGCCGTTGAAATTTGCGTAGAGGAGGAGCCATGTGCCGCAACATCAAGACATTGTTCAATTTCGATCCGCCGGCGACGCACGCGGAAATCCATGCCTCGGCGCTGCAATTCGTGCGCAAGCTGTCCGGATTCAACTCGCCGTCGCAGGCCAACGCCGAGGCCTTCAACCGCGCCGTCTCTGAAGTCTCCGACAGCGCGCGGCGGTTGCTGGCATCGCTGCAAACCAATGCGCCGGCGCGCGACCGCGAGGTCGAGGCCGAGAAGGCGAGGGAGCGCTCGCGGGCGCGGTTCGGCTAACCGCCGGTCTATCCGACGTCCCACTTCACCGGTAGATTGAGCAGGCCGCGAAACGCCCAGCCGCCGATCCGCACCGGCTCACTCTCGTCCAGCCGCAAGCCTTTCAGCCGCGCGAACGCGCTGGGCAGCGCGACGTCGGCCACCATGGCGCGGGAGGCAAAGGCTCCGGCGCAATAATGCGGACCAGCGCCGAAGGCGATGCTCTTCTGGGTATCGCGGGTGATGTCGAAACGCTCGGGTTCGGGAAAGCAGGCTTCGTCGCGATTGGCCGAGCCGAACATGAAGAACACGCGATCTTCAGGTTCGAAGTCGACGCCGCCGAACGACCAGGGCTTTGCGACCCGGCGCGGCGACATGCCGATCGGCGCGATCCAGCGCGCATATTCCTCGAACACGTCGAGCCACTTGGCACTTCCGCTCCGGACCAGCGCGAGCTGTTCGGGATGCGTCAGCAGCGCCCAGATCGCGCCCGAGATCGCGTCGCGCGGCTCGTTCTGTCCGCCCGAGATCGCGAGCTTGATGTTGGCGCGGATGCTTTCGATCGGCTGGCCGGCGGCCAGCAGCACGCTGAGGATCGAGGTGTTCGGGTGCTTCTTGACCACGGGGATCATGTCGTCGATCGCGGCATCGATACCGGCCGTGGCGGCGTGGCAGCGCGCCTCGATTTCCTTGTTGCCGGTGTAGTTGGCAATGCCGTCGATCATCGCCTGCGACCACGCGTCCATGTCCTGGAAGCGCATGTTGGTCAGCCCTGTGATGTCCTTCAGGCACTCCGCCGACAGCGGCAGCGCCAGCGCTTTACAGAGATCGGCCGCGCCCTTCGGCGCGAGTTCGTCGAGGATGCGGTCGGCATGGGCCTGAAACTGCTTCACCCAGGTATCGCGCACCGTGCGAGGCGACACTGCGGGAAACATCGCCTGCCGCTCGCTCATGTGCGCATCGCCGTCCTTGCGCATCATGTTGTGCCCCATCAGCACGTTCATCAGCCCGTTCGGCTGATGCGAGGAGAACACGTCGATGCGCTTCTCCTGCGTGAAGATGTCGTCCCGTCGGGTGAACACGGTCGAGCCGAGCTGCGGCACGAACGCGATCGGGGCCTCCTTTCGCATCTTTGCCAGTGCGGGGTAGGGATCGGCCCAGAAGCTCGGGATATCGATGTCGAAATGCGGGGCGTTGGACATGGATGGTTCACACTGCCCGGTAGCCGCCGTCGACCATCACGATCTCGCCGGAGACGTAGGCGGACAGATCCGAGGCGAGGAAGATCGCGGGGCCGACGATGTCTTCCGCGGTGCCGGCGCGGCCGAGCGGGGTGTGGTCGAGGAAGGTCTTGACCAGCTCCGGATTGGTGGCGCGGGCGTTGGCGTTCAGCGGCGTTGCGATGAAGCCCGGGCCGATGGCGTTGACGCGGACGCCTTCCTTGCCGAGTTCGGCGGCGAGCGCCTTGGTGAAGCCGAGCACGCCGTGCTTGGAAGCCGTATAGGCCGGCGAGCTCGGGGTGCGCACGTGCACGATCGACTGGATCGAGCCGATATTGACGATGCGGCCCTTGCTTGCACGCAAGGGGGCGAGGAACGCATGCGTCACGTTGAAGACGCCGGTGAGGTTGATCGCGATGATGTCTTCCCAATCGTTGATGACGGTCTCGGCTGGGCCGAGCATCCCGTTGCGGCGGACGATGCCGGCATTGTTGACGAGGATCGAGACCTGCCCGACCTTGTCGGCAATCTGTTTTGCCATCGCGACACAGTCCTCGCGTTTCGCGACATCGAGCGCAAAGCTCTCCGCCTTGCCGCCGGCCTCGCGGATCTCCTTCGCTGCCTCCGCCGCCGCCTTCTCGTCCCTGTCGAGCAGCACCACCCGCGCGCCTTCGCGGGCGTATCCGCTCGCGATCGCGCGCCCGATGCCGGAGCCCGCGCCGGTGACGACGGCAATATGATGTTCGAGAAGGGGCATGCGACGTTTCCTCTGCTTTTGGTTTTGGCAGAGGATAGCAAGCGCCGCGGTGGGCACAAGGTGGTCAGGCTAGCGGCCTATAAGGTGGGCACGGTCATGGTTTGAGTAGCGGGCAGGGCGGGAAGGGTTCAAACCGGGGGAACCGATCGCCGGGATCGATGCGCCGCTGCCCGGTTGGAAGCGGGCAGCGGCGCCCCGCGCTGGTCGACCCGCCGAATGCTTGGAGGGTCACCCGGCAGAGGAAATCGGCAGTACGGAGTTAGCGCAATCGGTGGCCGGTGAGGGTAATGCAGTTCACAGGGCCGTTGATTTTTTTTGCGCATTCGTGTCGCCGCCCTGGCGACGGAAATTGATGGAAATGTGTCGCATTCGTGTTGATGTGCCGGCCCGCCATGCATCGCGAGGCGGTATGAATGCGCTGTTCTGATCCGGCCGATCGGCTACAAGTGATTGGGTACGACTCAATTCAACCACGTAGGTTTGCCCACAACGTCTCCGGGAGAGAATTTTGATGAAGATGACATCCGCCCTTCGTGCTGCCCTGGTCGCGCTGACCGCGTTTGCCGGCACCATGCTGTCCTCCGCCTCGCACGCCGATGAAGGTTTCGTGCAGCTCACGATCTACAAGGCGGGATGGGTCATCGGCGGATCCGGCGGCTCGGGCGTGCTCGATTTCCGCGGGCGGCGTTATCCGCTGTCGACCGGCGGACTGGACTACGGCTTCGTGTTCGGCGGCTCGAAGACGATCCTGCGCGGCCGCGTCAGCAACATCTGGCGTCCCTCCGATGTCGCCGGCGTCTACGGTGCGGCGGGTGCGGGCCTTGCCATCGGCCGCGGCGCGCGCGCGATCGTGTTGACCAACCAGAAGGGCGCGGTGCTGGAGCTCACCGGACACCAGGTCGGATTGATGGCGAACGCGGATCTCAGCGGTCTCGCGATCACGATGCGGTAAGATTGCGTAGGATGGGTAGAGCGAAGCGAAACCCATCGATACTCGCATGCGGCTGATGGATTTCGCTGCGCTCTACCCATCCTACAATTTCGTTGTTTAAGCCTATGGCCCGACGATGAACCGCGACGAACTGATTGCCGCCTACACCGCACAGGGCCGCCATTATCACAACCTCGCGCATGTCGAGGACTGCCTCGCCGCGCTCGCACGCGTGGACGGTCTTTCCGATGCCGAGCGTGAAATTCTCAACGAGGCGATCTGGTGGCACGATGTCGTCTACGACGCGACCAGGGCGGACAACGAGGAGCTCAGCGCGCAGTTGGCCGAGCAGAACGTCCGCGCGGATATCGCCGGCGAAGTCGGCCGCCTGATCCGGCTGACCAAGACGCATCAGGTCGAGCCCGGTGATCGCCTGGGCGCGCTCCTGATCTCGATTGATCTCAGCATCCTGGGCGCCGAGCCTTCGCGCTACGACGCCTATGCAGCGGCGATCCGGCAGGAGTTCATTCACGTTCCGGAGGCGGACTATCGTGCCGGTCGCGCCAGGGTGCTCGGCCTGTTCGCCGCCCGGCCGGTCATCTTTCCCGATGCCGGTTTTTCCGCGACCTACGACCGTCGGGCCCGCGACAACCTTGCGCGCGAACTGGCATCGTTGGGCGCGACCTAGCTCGGCGCGGGAATGTCGATGCCGTCAATCGCATACTGACGGATCTTGTTCCGCATCGTGCGCACCGAAAGCCCGAGCACGCGCGCGGCGTGAGTGCGGTTGCCGTCGAACCGCGCCAGCGTCTGCAGCACGAGCTCACGCTCGATCGCCTCGACCGTGGAGCCGATCAGCATGGGCACGATTTCGTGGGGTGAGGGGGCTTGAGATTCCGACAGCGGAATCTCGGCGGCGGGGAAACAGTCCGCGCCGAGGTAAAGATCGCGGTACCCGCCAAGGTACTCGCCAGCATCAACTTGGGGCATCAACACCACCCGATCAACGCCAGCCCCGAAACGCGGAGCAGAAGCATCAGGAATCACGGCCCCCTGCCGTAGGGCGAAGGTGGGCGCGTTTGGTTAATGAAAGGTTAATGGGGGCGCGATCTCTCGGGGCTAGCGATCTGCCCCAAACGTCATAGCGAGCGAAGCGAAGCAATCCATGCCTCGACCCGGAGACAGGTGGATTGCTTCGTCGCTTGCGCTCCTCGCAATGACGGCTGAGGTATCCCGATTCAACTGTCAAACAGCATGCGGATGCGAGTCCGCATTCCCGCGGCGCGGATCGCGCCCGAGCTGTGCGTTGCTTCCGCGCTCAAACAACGGAGGGCGCAGGGAAGACCGGGTGCACGCTGCACCCGCGGTCTCGTGTGCATTGCGCACAGAAAGTCGCGCACACGAGCATACAGGTTCAGCGGAAACACTCCGGCCTTCCCTGCGCAGTGGCTTTACGGCTTATAACGTGATCTCCCCGGCGAACGGCTCT
>DATCXE010000511.1:0-16898 GCA_036565985.1 Bradyrhizobium sp. | reverse complement strand
TGCCGGCCTTCCTGCGCGAAGGCGAGGGCGGCCAGAACAGCTGGTCGGACCAGGACCTGCAGGACGGATTTCGCCTCACCGGCCTGTTCCTGCTCCGCCACGTGCTGGAACCGCGCGGGCAGGGCCATTCGGACGCGAGGGACGGGTTCATCAACGCCGTGACGAGGAATCGGGCGCGAATCAGTTCCTCGGCTTGACCTTTCTCCCACCATTTGGTCGTCCCTGCGAATGCAGGGACCCATACGCCGCGGCCCATCCGTCGTCCGGTGGCGCGAGCCACTTTTCGCCGCAAACACCTGTGGTTATGGGCCCCTGCGTGCGCAGGGGCGACGGCTGCCCCGATTCCCGTCTTGCCCGATTCACCGCAAGCGTTTAACGCCTCCCCATGGGAAAACGACAACTGCCGCCGGAAGAGCCGGCGGAAATCCACGAGGTCATGCTGCGCGATGCGCTGGAAGAGCGCTATCTCGCCTACGCGCTCTCGACCATCATGCACCGCGCCTTGCCGGACGCCCGCGACGGGCTGAAGCCGGTGCACCGGCGCATCCTCTACGGCATGCGCCTGTTGCGGCTCGACCCCGGTACGCCGTTCAAGAAGTCAGCCAAGATCGTCGGCGACGTGATGGGCTCGTTCCATCCGCATGGCGACCAGGCGATCTACGACGCCATGGTGCGCCTCGCGCAGGATTTCTCCTCGCGCTATCCGCTGGTCGACGGCCAGGGCAATTTCGGCAATATCGACGGCGATAATCCGGCCGCCTACCGCTACACCGAAGCGCGCATGACCGATGTCGCGCGGCTCTTGCTGGAAGGCATCGACGAGGACGGCGTCGACTTCCGCCCCAACTACGACGGACAGACCAAGGAGCCGGTGGTTCTGCCCGGTGGCTTCCCGAACCTGCTCGCCAACGGCGCGCAGGGCATCGCGGTCGGCATGGCCACCTCGATCCCGCCGCACAACGCCGCCGAACTATGCGACGCCGCGCTGCACCTGATCGAGAAGCCCGAAGCGAAGTCGAAGTCGCTGCTGAAGTGGGTCAAGGGGCCGGATTTCCCCACCGGCGGCATTATTATCGACTCGAAGGAAAGCATCGCCGAAGCCTACATGACCGGGCGCGGCTCGTTCCGCACCCGCGCCAAGTGGGTCCAGGAAGAGGGCGCTCGCGGCACCTGGGTCGTCGTCATAACCGAAATTCCGTGGCTGGTGCAGAAGTCGCGGCTGGTCGAGAAGATCGCCGAACTGCTCAACGAGAAGAAGCTGCCGCTGGTCGGCGACGTCCGCGACGAGTCGGCCGAAGATATTCGCCTCATCATCGAGCCGAAGTCCCGTGCGGTCGATCCGGCGCTGATGATGGAATCGCTGTTCCGGCTCACCGAGCTCGAGAGCAAGATCTCGCTGAACCTCAACGTGCTGATCAAGGGCAAGATCCCCAAGGTGGTGGGACTTGCCGAGTGCCTGCGCGAATGGCTCGACCATTTGCGCGACGTGCTGGTGCGCCGCTCCAACTACCGCAAGGCGCAGATCGAGAACCGGCTCGAAATCCTCGGCGGCTACCTGATCGCCTATCTGAACATCGACAAGGTGATCAAGATCATCCGCACCGAGGATGAGCCGAAGCCGGCCTTGATCAAGGCGTTCAAGCTGACGGAAATCCAGGCCGAGGCCATCCTCAACATGCGCCTGCGCAGCTTGCGCAAGCTCGAGGAATTCGAGATCCGCACCGAGGACAAGAACCTTCGCAACGAGTTGAAGGGCCTCAAGTCATTGCTCGCTTCCGAAGCCGAGCAATGGTCCAAGGTTGGCGAACAGGTCCGGAAGGTGCGCGACCTGTTCGGGCCGAAGACGCCGCTCGGCAAGCGCCGCACGATGTTCGCCGACGCGCCCGAGCACGATCTCGCCGCAATCGAGGAAGCCTTCGTCGAGCGCGAGCCGTGCACGGTGGTGATCTCCGAAAAGGGCTGGGTACGTACGCTCAAGGGCCATGTCGAGGACATCTCGGGACTTGCGTTCAAGACCGACGACAAGCTCGATCATGCCTTCTTCGCCGAGACCACGTCGAAGCTGCTGCTGTTTGCGACCAACGGCAAGTTCTATTCGCTCGACGTCGCCAAGCTGCCGGGCGGCCGCGGCCATGGCGAGCCGATCCGCATGTTCATCGACCTGGAGCAGGATGCCGCGATCGTGTCGCTGTTCATCAACAAGGGCGAACGTAAATTCCTGATCGCTAGCAGCGAAGGTCAGGGTTTTGTCGTCAAGGAAGAGGATTGCGTCGGCAACACCCGCAAGGGCAAGCAGGTGCTCAATGTCACCATGCCGAACGAAGCCTGCGCGATTGCCACGGTGGCGGGCGATACGGTCGCCGTGATCGGCACCAACCACAAGATGGTGCTGTTCCCGCTCGATCAGATCCCGGAAATGGCGCGCGGCCGCGGTGTGCGCTTGCAGAAATATTCCAGCGCCAAGCTGTCCGACGTCGCGGTGTTCGATCTCAAGGCCGGCCTGACCTGGAAGGACTCCGCCGGCCGCGAGCAGAGCATGAGCGCCAAGGATTTGGCCGACTGGCGCGGCAACCGCGCCGACGCCGGCCGTCTCGCACACGGCCTGCCGAAGTCGAACAAGTTCTTGCGGGGCGTGGAGTAAACGCTTACCATTTCTTCGGATGCCGCGACGCGGTATCCTTGCGTCCATGAATGCTTGCCTGGAAATGGGGAGGCAGCATTGCGTAAAGCGGAATGGCGACGACTTCTCACGGCGTTCGGCATTGCGCTCATTTTTTTCGCGATGCCAGCCGTAGCCCGCGCCCAATCCATCCCCGGCGCGATTCCTGAATCGACCAGGGCTCTCTCGCAGGGCGAATGGCCAGCCTACGCCGGCACCTATGCTGCCTCGCGCTATTCGCCGCTGGCGCAGATCGATCGGACCAACGCCAAAAACCTGCACATCGCCTGGCGCTGGAAATCGCCTGACATGGCGATCAGAGCGGCCGATCCGAAGATCGGTCCGAGTTTCGGCAATGAATCGACGCCGCTGATGATCGGCGGGGTACTTTACACCTCGACGTCGCTGTCGCAGGTCGCCGCCATCGACGCCGCCACCGGCGCGACCAAGTGGGTGTTCGACCCGAAGATCTACGAAAACGGCCTTGGACTTCCCGCCAATCTCGGCTGGCTGCACCGAGGCGTCGCCTACTGGCGCAACGGCGACGACGAGCGCATCGTGATCCTCACCGCGTTCGCGCAGATGATCGCGCTCGACGCCAAGACCGGGAAGCCGGTGCCGTCATTCGGCACCGACGGACGGATCGATCTGACGGAGGGCCTGCGCCGGCCGGTTGATCGCAACTATTACACCATGACGTCGCCGCCGGTGATCGTGCGTGGCGTCATCGTGGTCGGATCCTCCGTGATGGATTGGTGGGCAAAGAATCCGTCGCCACCGGGCGACGTCAGGGGTTTCGATGCCGGCACCGGCCGCTTGCTGTGGACGTTCCATACCGTTGCGCAAGGCGAGGAGCCCGGCGCCGACTCCTGGCAGAAGGATTCATGGAAGGAAGCCGGCAACGCCAATGTCTGGGCGCCGATGAGCGCGGACGAGGAACTGGGATACGTTTATCTGCCGGTGAGCACGCCGACCAACGACTATTATGGTGGCCATCGGCCGGGCGACGGGCTCTATGGCGAGACCCTGGTCTGTCTCGATGTGACGACCGGCAAGATGGTCTGGCATTATCAGCTCGTCCATCACGGTCTGTGGGACTACGATCCGCCGGCCGCACCCAACCTGATGGACATCACCGTCGAGGGAAAGCCGATCAAGGCGGTCGCGCAGGTCACCAAGCAGGCTTTTGTCTATGTGTTCGATCGCGTCACCGGCAAGCCGGTATGGCCGATCGAGGAACAGCCGGTCCCGGCGTCGAACGTACCTGGCGAGATTGCGTCGAAGACGCAGCCGATTCCAAGCAAGCCGGCGCCGTTCGATATCCAGGGCGCGCGCGACGAAGATCTGATCGACCTCACGCCGGAGATTCACAAGGAGGCGATCGATATCGCCAAGGCGTACGATCGCGGGGGTCTATACACCCCGCCATCGCAGCGCGGCACCATCGCGGTGCCCGGCAATGCCGGCGGTGCAAGCTGGTCGGGAGCTGCGATCGATCCGGAAACCAACACGCTCTATGTCGGGACGCAGCGCCTGCCCACGCTTCTATTCATTCGCAAGCCGGAGCCGTGGCAGGGCAACTACGACTTCATCGGGCTGCCGCAATACGTGCCGGGGCCGCGCGGATTGCCGCTGCTCAAGCCGCCGTTCGGCAGCATCGTCGCCATCGACATGAACTCCGGCCAGCACCGCTGGCGCATTCCGGTGGGACGCAGCGCGGCGATGGCGTCCATCAGCAAGCTCAACATACCGGAGAATCTGGGGCTGCCCTCGCGGAGCTGGGCGCTGGTGACCAGGACGGTCATGGTCGTCGTGCAGCTGGGATATTACAGCCCGCCACGTTTCGTTCCCGAGTTCAATCTGCCGATACGCGATCTCCACAATCGCGACCCGCATCTATGGGTTTATGACAAGACGAGCGGCGAAATGCTGGCCGAGATGGAGCTGCCGGCCAACGCGACGGGCGCGCCGATGACCTACATGGCCGGCGGCAAGCAGTTCATCGTGTTCCCGGTCGGCGGCGGTCCGCTGGTGGAAGAACTGATCGCGGTGTCGCTGTGATAGTATTCGAAACGCCCTGCGCTATATAAGTCGCTGTCGAAATTCATCGAGGCGGCATGGCGCACGATCACCGTCATCATGACCACTCCCACGGGCATGGTCATTCCCATGGTCATGCCGGCCACAGCCATGCGCCGGACAATTTCGGCTGGGCGTTTGCCATTGGCGCCACGCTCAATACCGCGTTCGTCATCGCCGAGCTGATCTTCGGCTACGCCGCCAATTCGCTGGCGCTGATTTCGGATGCGCTTCAC
Source organism: Bradyrhizobium sp. (assembly GCA_036565985.1). Taxonomy (GTDB): domain Bacteria; phylum Pseudomonadota; class Alphaproteobacteria; order Rhizobiales; family Xanthobacteraceae; genus Bradyrhizobium. The sequence goes on along the minus strand of DATCXE010000511.1, from coordinate 11,924 downwards.
AATCTCTCCGACGTGGTCGCGCTGCTGCTGGCGTGGGGCGCGGCGTGGCTTTCGCAGAGGCAGCCGACGCAGCGGCATACTTACGGCTATCGCCGCGCCCCGATCCTCGCGGCCCTGTTCAACGCCGGCCTGTTGCTGGTGGCGGTCGGCGGCCTCGTCGTCGAGGCGGTCAATCGCCTGGGGGAGCCGGAGCCGGTCGCGGGGGTGACCGTCATCCTGGTCGCGGCGCTCGGCGTCGTCGTCAATGGCGGCACGGCGCTCTTGTTCATGCGCGGGCGCCACGGCGATCTCAATATCCGCGGCGCCTATCTGCACATGGTGGCCGATGCCGGCGTCTCGCTCGGCGTGGTCGTGGCCGCCGGCATCATCATGCTGACCGGCTGGCTGTGGCTCGACCCGGCGATCAGCCTCGTGATCGCGGCCGTGGTGTTCTGGAGCGGCTGGGGCCTCGCCCGCGACAGCGTCAACCTCGCGCTCGATGGCGTGCCGCGCGGCATCGTCCTCACCGAGGTGAGGGAATATCTGGCCGGGCTGGAAGGTGTCTCGGAGGTGCACGACCTGCACGTCTGGGCCATGAGCACCAACGAGACCGCGCTGACCGCGCATCTGGTGCGGCCCGGCGGCAGCGACGATGCCTTCCTGCATCATGTCTGCGCGGAGCTGTCGCATCGTTTTGCGATCCACCACGCGACGCTGCAGATCGAAATCAGCGGTGACGCCTGCAAGCTCGCCCCGGAGGAGATGGTGTAGGTGGGTTAGCGCAGCGTAACCCACCATCTTTCTTGCGTGGTGCGGTGGGTTACGCCTTCGGCTAACCCACCCTACAAATCTAAACCAACCCCCGCGAACCGCAACGCCACACCTGCCGCGCACGATCCCGCCAGCACCCACAACATCCCGATGTTGAGGCGGAAGATGGCGGTCGCAGCGGCAGTCGCGAGCACGAAGGCCGCGATATCGAGGCTCGACCACACCGGCATGTCGAACGACAGCCCGAGCGAGCGGACCGGCGTGGTCTGCCGGAACAGCGTATGCAGCGCGAACCAGATCGACAGGTTGAGGATCACGCCGACAACGGCGGCGGTGATCGCGGTCAGCGCGCCCGCGAGCCCCTTGTTGCCGCGCAGCGTCTCGACATAGGGCGCGCCGAGGAAGATCCAGAGGAAGCAGGGGGTGAAGGTGACCCAGGTTGCGAGCAATCCGCCCAGCGTTGCGGCCAGCATCGGCGACAGTGTGCCGGGATCGCGATAGGCGGCCATGAAGCCGACGAACTGCAGCACCATGATCAGCGGGCCCGGCGTGGTCTCGGCCATGCCGAGGCCGTCCAGCATCTCGCGCGGCTGCAGCCAGTGATAATGCTCGACCGCCTGCTGGGCGACATAGGCCAGCACCGCGTAGGCGCCGCCGAACGTCACCATCGCCATCTTGGAGAAGAACAGCGCGATCTGGCTGAACACATTGGCTTGCCCCAGCCCGATCAATAGCGCTGCGACCGGCACCAGCCACAGCAACAGCCACACCGCACTCACCTTCACCGCGCGCGCCAGGCTCGGGCGGACATGGTCGGGCAATTCGTCGCCGAACAGGCTGTCGACCACAGCCTTTTTCCGGTTACCGCCGCCATGTTCGACGGCGGCGAATTCGGGCCGTCCGCTGCGTGCGCCGAAATAGCCGATCACGCCGGCCGCGATGATGATGATCGGGAAGGGGACGTTGAAAAAGAAGATCGCGACGAAGGCGATCGCCGCGAGCGCGATCATCAGCCGGTTGCGCAGCGCGCGCTTGCCGACCCGGACGACGGCCTCCACCACGATCGCGAGCACGGCGGCCTTCAACCCGAAGAACAGCGCCTCCACGAAACCGACATTGCCATAGGCAGCGTAGACGTAGCTCAGGCCCATGATGGCGATGATGCCGGGCAGGATGAACAGGCCGCCGGCCATGATGCCGCCGGCGGTCCGGTGCAGCAGCCAGCCGACATAGGTCGCAAGCTGTTGCGCTTCCGGCCCCGGCAGCAGCATGCAGTAGTTCAGCGCATGCAGGAACCGGCTCTCCGAGATCCAGTGCTTTTCCTCGACCAGGATGCGGTGCATCACCGCGATCTGCCCCGCCGGGCCGCCGAAGCTCAATACGGCGACCCGCAGCCAGACCCGGAACGCTTCGCCGAAGCTGATGCCGTGATCGAGATGCCGGCTTGCGCCGGCATCGATCGTCTTTCCCGTCATGGCATCCATCACGGCTTGGCCTTGTTGGTGGGCCAATTGTGGGTCTCGCCCGTGGCGTCGCGGCACCAGCGGTAGAACGCATCGTAGAGCGTCATGCCGGCCTCCAGCTGTTCGAGATCGTCGTCGAACATCCGCGACAGGCCGAGCGAGGCCGCGAGCAGTCCGGGCGCTTCCGGCGATAGATCGGGTCGCGCGGTGTCAGCGCCGCGCACCATCGTCGCCAGCCGCAGCAAAGGCGGCGTTGCCAGGTCGAATTCCTCGACCATGACGTCGAAGGTGCAGCGTTCGCCACGGTGGCTCCAGAACACGTTCTCGATGTCGAAGGGCGCGGCGTTGAAGCGCTCGCCGACCGCGACAACCTCGGAAGGCGCCACGAACAGGAACACCGCGTTCGGATCGACGAAGCGGCGGATCAGCCACGGGCAGGCGATGCGATCGACCTTCGGCCGCGCCCGGGTCACCCAGACGGTGCGGCCCTGCGCGTCGCGCGGCGGCAGTTTCGCGGCGTTCACCAGCGGAAGCTTTGCTTCCTTCCAGCCTTCAAAGCCGCCTTCCAGTGTCTCCGCGGCGACATTGGCATGCCGCAACCAGGCCGCCGTGCCCTGGGCGAGTTTCGCCCCGCGCATGCAGACGACGATGGCCGAGTTCCCGGAAAATCTGCCGCTCCAGTCGCCGGCATCCTGGTGGCTGCGCCTGATCGCGCCGGGGATCAGCCGCTGGTCGGCGGCGAAATCCTCGTCGGTACGGACGTCGATCAGGGCCGGCATGTTGGCGGTGCCGATCAATCGGGAAAGCTTGTCAGGAGATATTGTGGTGTAGGATGACATGATGGCGCCCTCGTATGAGAAACGGGACGCGATACTTGGGCATGTCGCCTCGTGGGGAGATCGCAAAATCCCCATGGGGTCGAATTATGCGCCTGCGGTCGCTGATGTCAACGGGTCTCAGGCTGCGTAGCTGTGTAGGATGGGTAGAGCGAAGCGAAACCCATCGACGAATCCCACAATCGAAGAATGATGGGTTTCCCTTCGCTCTACCCATCCTACGAAGCGGGTGCTGGCGAACGACCGGTTTCGGTCCTGGTCTCTGGCGATCGGGGACGAAGCAGGCTCCCCGTCAGACGGTCCGCCGTCCAAGCTCTGCGCACAAGCCGCCGGAGGAGCGGGGGCGCTAGACTGCGCTAGACGATCAACCTGTTCGCTGTTCGAGCGGGAGGGCATCCATTGATCGGCGTTCGTCGCGACGGTGCGACCACAGTTTCAGTTTGACGTCCGGCGTGCGGCTGGGCTTCTCAAAACGAAACGCGATCTTCTGGCTCGCCTGGACCTGGTACTTGGCGGCCTGCGCGAGCCAGTACCACTTTTTCTCCGGTTCGCTGAGCGCGCGCAGCCGGCACTCGGCTTCCAGCGCGCATAGGCGGGTGACTTCGTTCATTTCCAATTCCAGAACCTGACAGCTCAAACATACCGTTGCGTCGGACAACCGGCAAATTGGTTTCCGGTTATTTTATCTTGATGACAAAAAGGTCTTAGCGATGAGCTAGGGAGGTACGGCGCAATTTATTGAAATTATGGAAGCGTTTGATTCGATAGTTTCGCGCATGCGAACTGTTCACGCTTCCGTTCGCGGCGGCCCCTTGCCCAGCAGGAAGAGCGCCAGCAGCGCCGCGATACTGAGTGCGGAGGAGACGATCAGCACCCGCGCGCCCATGATCTCGATCAGCAGGCCGAACAGCAGCGGTGCCGCCGCCTGCGCCATCCGCGCCGGCGCGCCGATGATACCGAGGCGGTAGCCGTAGTTCTCCGGCCCGAAGATGGCGAGCGGCAGCGTGCCGCGCGCAATCGTCAGGATGCCGTTGCCGGAGCCGTGAAAGATCGCGAATACGCTGGCGGCGCCGCCGCCGGCAAGGCCGAGGATCGCGGCGCCGATCGGGTGCGTGATGCAGGCGAGCTTGGTCGATACCAGCGGATGATAGCGGCTGAGAAAGCTCGCCTCGAAGATGCGGGCGGCGACCTGCGACGGTCCGATGAGGGCGCCGGCGAATATCGCCTGCGTGCTTGTGGCGCCGGCTGCCTCCATCAGGCGCGGCAGATGCGCCGCCATCGCGCCGGTTACGGTCCAGGCCGCCGCGAACACGAATGCCAGCACGATCATGGTGCGGTCGATCGGGATATGCGGCTTGACCGCTGTGGCGACAGCGGCCTTCGCGCCCTTCACCGCCGGCAGCATCAGCAGATTGATCGGCAGACCGATCAGGATGTGCGCCGCCGCCCAGGCAAAGCAGGTGTTGCGCCAGCCGATGGTCTCGAGGCCCCATGCGGACAGCGGCCATCCGACCGTCGACGCAAAGCCCGCAATCAGCGTGATGCCGGTGATCGAGCGGCGCGCCGCATCGCCATAGATGCGCCCGAGCGCGGCAAAGGCGGCATCGTAGAGACCCGCGCTCATGCCGACGCCGAGCAAGAGCCAGGCGACGATCAGCATGGGGATCGACGTGGTGAGGCCGAGCAGCGCCAGCCCTGCCGCCAGCACCAGGTTGGACATCGACAGCACCGACCGGCCGCCGACCAGATCGATATGGCGTCCGATCCTGGGGGCGAGCAGGGCAGAAATGACTTGCGATGCGGAGAACGCGGCAAAGATCCAGTTCGAGGAGACGCCAAGATCGCGCGCGATGGAATCGGCGAGGATCGCCGGCAAATAGTAGCTCGATGCCCATGCCAGCGTCTGCGTCGTGCCGAGCGCGATGATGATGGAAAGCTGGCTGCGGTTCACGTCGGCGTCTCTCGTCTTGACCAATAAAGTGCCAGCGGCCCGAGCAGGATTCCCGCCGCCAGCACCGCGAATGCAGCCATCCACGCCGTTGAACTCAGCGGTCCTCCGGCAGCGTCCAGCGCCACACCCACCGCCCACGCGCCAAGCGCGGACAGGCTGAAGCCGACGGTGGAATGCATCGCCATGGTCGCGCCGCGATAGCTGGGCTCCGCCGACATCGACATGCCAGAGGTCAGCGCGCCTGAATCAGCGGGAACCGTGAGGGCATAGATGAGGATCAGCGGCAGCAGCAGCCAGGGCGATTTGTCGGCGAAGAACCCGATCAGCAGCGCGACCGCGGCGGAAGCGAACATCACGGCTGATATGGCGCGGTGGCGGCCGAACCTGAGAGCGAATTCGTTGCCGAGGATGCTCGCGGGCATGGCGAGCAGCGTGAATACGACGCTGACGACGATCGGAGTCAGAAGCGAAGCGCCGGAACCCTTTGCTGCGACGAACGTCCAGAACGCGACGATCCAGGTCCTGATGCCATACAGTTCGAAGCAATGCGCGCCGTAGCCGAGCACAAATCCCATGGCTTTGCGGTTGTGGAACACGGGCGCGAAATCAAGAAGCTTGCCGGATGCTGGCGCCGGCTGCACCGGCCGCATCAGCAAGCATACGGAGAGCATCACCAGCGGCCCGGCGGCGGTGACGAGAAATGCGCTGCGCCAGCCCCAGGCCTCGGCGACGAGTTGGGAAACCAGGAACGACAGGCCGACGCCGAACGAGAAGCTCGACGTGTAGAGCGTGATGGCGCGGGATGAGTCGCCCGGCGCGAGACGGTCCGTCAGCGCCTTGAGGCCCGGCATGTAGGCGCCCGCAAAGCCAATGCCGGCCATCGCGTTGAAGAGGGCGCCGGACCACAGGCCGGTCGCGAACAGGCCGAACAGCAGGGTGCCGAGCGCGCTCAGTGCGGAGCCTGCGATCAGGATCTTGCGCGCGTCGATGCGATCGGTGAGCGTTGCCAGCACCGGCACGGTCAGCATGTAGCCGGCGGCGCCCGAGCCCGCCAGCAGGCCGGCCTGCGCGCCGCTTAATTTCCATTCCGGAATCAGGAACGCGGCAAGGATGGAAGGCACGACGACGTGCGGAAGCAGGCTACCAAGCTGCCCCACGCACATCGCGACGATAACAGAGCGGCCTTCCAGGAAAATCCGATTCACTCCCCGTCGTCAGGATGCGCAGCCGCAGCCTGTCTTGCCTTGCTGCTTTGCCTTTTCATCCGCGACGCAACAGGCGTCAACATCCGATAATGCGGGGCCGCCGCAGCAATTGCTGGTACCTGGCGCCGGCGAGCGGCTGCAGACACCGGTCTCGGGCAGCACCAGTTCGACCCGCTCCGCAGCCTCGCGGTCGCCGGCAATGTCGGCGGCGATCGAACGCACCTGCTCGTAGCCCGTGAGCATCAGGAAGGTCGGCGCGCGGCCGTAGGATTTCATGCCCGCGAAATAGAAGCCGGGCTCATCCTGCGCCAGTTCGCGCGCACCATGCGGCCGCACGGTGCCGCAGCTATGCTCGTTCGGATCGATCAGGGGCGCGAGCGCGACCGGGCACTCGATGGCCGGGTCGAGCCGGATACGCAACTCGCGCACGAAATCGAGGTCGGGCCGGAAACCCGTCGCCACGATCAGTTCATCGGCCATGACGCGGCGGCCGCTGCAGCCCGATATCGCGTCGATGACGAGGCGGGAGCCGTCGGCTGCGAGATGCGAGACGCGGAACCCGCTTTCCATCTCGACACGTCCGGCCGTCACCAGCGCAGCGAACCCCGCGCCTAGTTCGCCGCGGGCCGCCAGCTTGTCGTTGACGCCGCCGCCGAAGGCCTTGGCGGAATCGCTGCCGCGCAGCAGCCAGATCGGCCGGGTGCCCGGCGCCTGTTCGGCAAGTTTTGCCAGATCGGTGAGGGTGCCGATCGCGGAATGGCCGGCGCCGAGTACCGCAACCGTCTTGCCGGCGTAGCGTGCGCGCTCCTTGCCCAGCACGTCAGGCATGCCATACGCGATCCTGTCCGCGGCCTGCGTCTCACCGATGGCGGGGAGGCCATTTGCGCCCGCCGGGTTCGGCGCATGCCATGTGCCTGATGCGTCGATCACCGCATCGGCCCTGACGACTTCAGGGCCTTTTCCGTTCTGATATCGAATTTCGAACGGCGCGGTTTCGCGGCCCTTGGTCTTCATCTTGTCGAAGCCGACCTTGCTGATACCGGTAACGCGGCTCGATGTGCGAATGTGAGGCTTGAGCGCGGTGCTGCCCGCGAGCGGTTCGAGATAGCGCTCCACCATTTCCGCGCCGGTCGGATATTGATCGGGCTCGGGAGAATTCCAGCCGGTCGCCGCCAGCAGCCGTGCCGCCGCCTGGTCGACGTTGTATTCCCACGGCGAGAACAGTTGAACGTGGCCCCATTGCCGCATGGCATGGCCGACGTTCTCGCCGGCTTCCAGCACGATCGGCTCAAGACCGCGCTCCAGAACATGGGTGGCGGCGGCGAGGCCCACTGGCCCGGCTCCAATGATCGCGACGGTTCTGGCTCCACTCATGGCATTCTCCCATTGAACTGGAAATATCGAAATACCGGTCGCAAACGATCGGGCCTATGCCGCCGTCTTGGAGGCGGAAACCTTGGCATCCTTTGTTTCGGCGCTCTCGGTGCAGCACTCCGCGACGAGGAACCCGACCAACTCGCGCATCACTTCGTAATTGGCGTGGCAGATCAGCGTGGTCGCATCGCGCTCCTGGGTCACGAGGCCGACCACCACCAGTGCCTTGATGTGATGGGAGAGGGTGGAGGGTGCGATCTTCAGTTTTTCCTGCAGGCGGCCGACCGCAAGCCCGGCGCCGCCGGCGCGGATCAGCGCACGGTAAATCTTGAGGCGGGTCGGGTTGCCCAGCGCTTCGAGATGGGTGGCGGCGTCGTCGAGTTTCATGGCGGCTATCGTGATCGCACTTTCCTGGCCTGTCAACCGTAATTCTAGAATTATCGAAATACAGGTCGCAGATCGGACGACCTAGGTACAGTTCTCGCATCTACCGTTCTCTTGCACGGGTGGACACGGCACGGTCCCGTAGGAGCAGAACACGCAACAGTCACCCGGAAGCGGCTTCATCCGCTGCCCACAGCCCGCGCAGTCATAGAAGAACTGACACGCGTCGACGGGCATGGTCTCGGTAACTCGGTGTCTGCAAGCTGGACAGGTCAGAGTTGATTGCAATTGCATGAGCCGTCCTAACTGAAGAAGGGCAGTCCAATAATAAGAGGTGTGGCCGCGAAGAAGAGTTGACAGCATACATTATATCGATAAGTCTGGATATATGGAATCCGAACAGGCCATTCTGGCGCTCGCAGCGCTCGCCCAATCGACCCGGCTCGACGTGTTTCGGCTGCTGGCGAAGCACGAGCCGGAGGGGCTGGCTGCCGGAGACATCGCCAAGGCACTTGCCGTGCCGCAAAACACCATGTCGTCGCATCTGGCGATACTTTCGCGCGCGGGACTGGTGACCGCGCAGCGCTTCAGCCGCTCGATTGTCTATCGTGCCGATCTCAAGGCATTTCAGGCTGTGGTGCTGTTCATGCTGCGGGATTGCTGCGATGGCCGCCCGGAAATCTGCGTGCCGGTCGTTGAAAGCCTCAAGCCATGTTGCCCGCCCAAGACAAGGAAGAAAGCCCATGCCTGAACGCATCTACAATGTGCTGTTCCTGTGCACCGGGAATACTGCCCGCTCGATCCTGGCGGAATCCATCCTTCGCAAGGAAGGTCGCCACAAGTTTCGCGCTTACTCCGCCGGCAGTCAGCCGAAGGGAACGGTCAATCCGCTTGCCATCAAGGTTCTCAACCGGCTCGAATACCCCACGGACCAATTGCGCTCGAAGAGTTGGGAAGAGTTTGCGCGCAGCGACGCACCCGTGATGGATTTCGTCTTTACGGTTTGCGACAACGCGGCCGGCGAATCCTGCCCGGTATGGCCGGGACAACCGATGACCGCGCATTGGGGGATCGAGGATCCTGCGGCTGTTGAGGGGACGGACATGGAGAAGGAAGCGGCCTTCGTCGCTGCCTTCCGCTATCTCAAGAACAGGATTGCCGCCTTCACGAGTCTCCCGTTGCAAAGCATCGATCGGCTGTCGCTTGGAACTCGGCTGCGGGATATTGGCCGAGGGCTGGGTGCCACGACACAGCGCCCGGACGTGGCGTAACCGCGATGAACCTGTTCGAACGATATCTCTCGCTATGGGTGGCGCTGTGCATCGTCGCAGGTGTCAGCCTCGGACACCTCTTGCCCGGACTGTTCGCGACGATTGCGAGCGCTGAGGTCGCGCGGGTCAACCTGCCGGTGGCCGGTCTGGTTTGGCTGATGATTATCCCGATGCTGCTGAAGATCGACTTCGGCGCGCTTGGCCAGGTCCGCGAGCACTGGCGCGGCGTCGGCGTCACGCTCTTCATCAACTGGGCGGTGAAGCCGTTCTCGATGGCGTTGCTGGGCTCGATTTTCATCGGGCACCTGTTCGCGCCATGGCTGCCGGCGGCTCAAATCTCGTCCTATATCGCCGGCCTCATTCTGCTGGCGGCGGCCCCTTGTACGGCGATGGTGTTTGTGTGGTCGAACCTGTGCGAAGGCGAGCCGCATTACACCCTGAGCCAGGTCGCGCTCAATGACGTCATCATGATCTTCGCCTTTGCGCCGCTGGTCGGCTTGCTGCTGGGTGTTGCCTCCATCACCGTGCCCTGGGCGACCCTCCTGATTTCGGTGGTGCTGTATATTGTGGTGCCCGTCATCATCGCACAGTTATGGCGACGCGCGCTGCTCGCCTCCCGACCGGAAGCCTTGCCGCGGACCCTGCATGCGCTGCAGCCGGTGTCATTGTTCGCGTTGCTGACCACGCTGGTCTTACTGTTTGGCTTTCAGGGTGAACAGATCATCGCGCAGCCGCTCGTGATCGTGCTGCTTGCGGTGCCAATTCTGATTCAGGTTTATCTCAATGCCGGGCTGGCCTATTGGCTGAGCCGCCGCTTCGGCGTAGCTTGGTGCGTCGCTGCTCCCGCCGCGCTGATCGGCGCCAGCAACTTTTTCGAACTCGCCGTCGCAGCCGCTATCAGCCTGTTCGGCCTCGACTCGGGAGCCGCGCTGGCCACGGTGGTCGGCGTGCTGGTCGAGGTGCCCGTCATGCTCTCGGTAGTCTATCTGGTGAAGGCGTCGCGAGGTTGGTACGAGGCCGGCGCCACAGCGCCCGCTGCATTAAAGAAGGCAGCTAGTCGATGACCGTCACGATCTATCACAATCCCGCCTGTGGCACCTCGCGCAACACGCTGGCGATGATCCGCCAGAGCGGCGAGGAGCCCGAGGTGATCGAGTATCTGAAGACACCGCCGAGCCGCGCCCGGCTGGTCGAACTGATCGCGGCGCTCGGCATCGCGCCGCGCGGGCTGCTGCGCGAAAAGGGCACGCCCTACGCGGAGTTGGGCCTCGCCGATCCCAAATGGAGCGATGACGAACTGATCGATTTCATGATCGCCCATCCGATCCTGATCAACCGGCCGATCGTGGTGACGTCGAAGGGCGTGCGGCTGTGCCGGCCCTCCGAACTGGTGCTCGACCTGCTCGACAACCCGGTCGAACACTTCGTCAAGGAAGACGGCGAGGCCGTTGCGCGCCCGAAGTAGGATTCATTCCCTCCTGTCCCGGACGCGGTGCAGCGTGTAACGCTGCTCCGCAGAGCCGGGACCCATCGCCGCCCAGCGTGGACCCCGGATCAGCAGCGCATCACGCCGCAAGCGCGGCGCGCTGCGCCGCATCCGGGGAACGCGACGAGCGCGCCTTTCGCTCGGCACGATTGCGCGGCATAATGGCGTATGGAACTCACGCCCCGCTTGCGCCTGATGAACTGGCTGGTCAGCCAGGGCCTTACCGGCCTGTCCGAGAATGACCTGATCCGTGGTTTCTGCGAGCGTTGCCGCGCCGAGGGCCTTCCGGTGTCGCGGGGGCTGGTCTTCATCGACACGCTGCACCCGATCTTCGAGGGGCGCGGCTTTCGCTGGAACGACACCGAGACCAACGAGAGCGAAGCGTTCGAATATGGCTCGACCGATGTCGGTGAGGCCGCAGACGCATGGCGGAGTTCGATCTTCTACCACATGCTGCAACATGGCCATCAGGAACTGCCGATCGACCTCGCCGGTGGCAATCCCCACAATTTCGGATTTATCGGCGACCTCTCCGAGAAGGGGCACAAGCATCTCGTGGCCTATGTGCACCAGTTCGGCGAGGCCGGCACCCTGGGGCAGATGGACTGCGTCTATTCCTACTGGACGACCCGGCACGCCGAGGGCTTTGGCGCGCAGGGCCTCGCGGCGCTGCGCGACCTTGTGCCGGCACTCGGGCTCGCGATCAAGACCGCGGCGCAGGCCGACATCACCAAGACGCTGGGCCGGGTCTATCTCGGGCGCGACGCCGCCGAGCAGGTGCTGCGCGGGCGGATCGCGCGCGGCATCACCGAGCGGATCAACACCGTGCTGTGGTTCTCCGACCTGCGCGCCTCGACCGCGATCAGCGAGAGCATCGAGCCGGACGAGATCATCCCGTTCCTCAACGACTACGCGCAGGCTTCGATCGACGCCATCCATGAGGCCGGCGGCGAGGTGCTGAAGCTGATCGGCGACGGCGTGCTGGCGATGTTCACCAACGAGAACATGGCCTCCGCAAGACGTGCCGCGCTCTCCGCCGAGCATCGCTTCCGCCGCAACATGCGTGCGCTCACCGCCCGCCGCACCGGCGAGAATCGTCCGGTGACGACGGCCCATGTCGGCCTGCATGTCGGCGAGGTGTTTTACGGCAATATCGGCAGCGATGACCGGCTCGATTTCACCGTGGTGGGGCCGGCCGTCAACG
>DATCXE010000390.1:0-6490 GCA_036565985.1 Bradyrhizobium sp. | reverse complement strand
GGACGGAGGCAGGCGGCCACGGGGCCCTCCGCGGCACGCTGAGCTTCGTGCCGGAGGTGGCCGATCATCTTGCCGGCCACGCTCCGGACACGTTGCTGCTGGCCGCAGGCGGCATCGGCGACGGCCGCGGCCTTGCCGCGGCGCTGATGCTCGGCGCCGACGGCGTCCTGGTGGGGACGCGGCTGTGGGCATCGACGGAGGCGCTGGTGAAGGAGGGGCACCGTCGCGCCATCGTCGAGACCGATGGCGATGGAACGCTGCGCACCCGCATCCCCGACATTGCGCGCCAGATTCCCTGGCCGCGCGGCTTCACCGCGCGCATCCGCCGGAATGCTTTTACCGACCGCTGGCACGGGCGCGAGGAGGCGCTGGAGGCCGCGGTGGCGGTCGAAGGGCCGCGCTACCGGCAGGCTTTCGAGGCCGGCGATCCCGAGCATGCTGCCGTCTGGTTCGGCGAGGCGGCCGGCGTGATCCATTCGATAGAGCCCGCGGCGGCGATCGTCGAGCGGATGGTGGCCGAGGCCGCGGCGCGGCTGCAAAGCCACGGAGGCGCAGCGCCCGCCTGATACGAAGGGAAGGATTTGCCGGCCGGACGACGACCGTTCAATCAGCTACGCCTTGAGTATGTCCAGCGCCTTCGCGAGAGCTTCCTTGTAGCGGCGTCGCTCCCGCTCGATCGCGGCATCACTCCAGTCATAAAAGCCCTTCTTCGCCTTCACGCCGATATTCCCGTCGGCCACCAGCTGCTGCATCATTTGGCTGGGTTCCGCGTCGTTGCAGAGGTAGGGATACATCGTTCCCGCCGCGGCGCAGTGGATGTCGATGCCGGCCAGGTCCTTCTGGAGCAGGGGCCCCGCTGCGACATAGCGCATGCCGAAGCCGTAACGCACGACCGTGTCGACGTCCTCGGCGGACGCGAATCCCTGTTCCACCAGCGAGATCGCCTCCCTCATCATTGCGTGCTGAATGCGGTTCGCCAGGAAGCCGGGCACGTCGCGTTTCACCCTGACGGGCTTCTTGCCAAGCCTCGCCATCAGGGCATACGCCTGTTCGACGAACGCTTCATCGGTGTGTTCACCGCGAATCACCTCGACGGCGGGCACCAGGTGCCCCGGCATGAAGAAGTGCAGGCCCAGCATACGATGCCGGGTGGCCAGCCCCTCGCTGATGCGAGTGATCGGGAAGCCCGACGAATTGCTGGCCAGCGGGATCGTCGCCGGCGCGAACTGCTCCAGCTGCGCGAAGACCTCCTTCTTGACCGGCAGCGATTCGAAGACGCACTCGATGACGATGGAAGCCTCCGCCCAGTCGACTTCCTGTATCGAGGGCCGCACGGCCACAGCACCTTTCCGGCCCGCGCAGCCGAGTTCGGCGACAGCCGTTTCGATCCGCTCCCCCAGTGAGCTCCGGGACTGGGCGGCGTGTTCGACGATCTCGACCGCGCAGCCATGGGCCGCGAAAATCGCGGCAATGTCGGCCCCCATGGTGCCGCCGCCAATCACAACGCCTTTGCGTATTTCGCTCACGTCATTTGCCTTTCGCTTGCTTGTGGAAGATTTCAATCCGGCGATGACCGCGGTCACCTTTGTGCGTGCGAGTACATCAGCCGGCCGGGGGTGTCCAGCTTCGCCGTCAGGATGGTTCCGGTTTCGGATTCGGTGATGTAGAGCGTCCTGCGGCCAGGACCTCCGTATGCGACGTTTGTCGTCAGCAGGCCCGCGCACGAGCGGATCCGCAACAGGGGCTCGCCGAGCCGGCTGAAGAGCCACACTGTCCCGAGCCCAAGGTGAGCGACCGCCAGGTTTCCCTGTTCGTCCATCGCCAGCCCGTCGGGCCCGCCGCCACCGGACATGCGAATGAACTCCCCCACCTTGTACGCCGTTCCGTCGGCATGCAAAGGCACCCGCCATACCGAATTGGTGCGAGTCACATTGACAAAGATCGACGTCTCGTCGAGCGAGAGCACCAGCCCGTTGGGACTGGGAATGCAATCGAGCACCGTATCCAGCTGGCCGCTGGTGCGAAGCCGATACAGGCGCCCGGAGGGGTCCTGCAGCCCGGTCAATCCCTGGTCGGTGAAGTAGAGGTCTCCGTTGCCGGCAAACACCAGGTCATTGACGCCCTTGAACGGCTCGATCACGCCTCTCACGACATGAGGCGTCACGCGTCCCGTCGCCGGATCGAGCAGCATGATGCCGTGGCGGTAGTCGGCGATGAAGATCCGGCCGTCGCGGTGGATCTTGAGCCCGTTGGGCTCGCCTTCGTACTCGGCGACGAGTTCCACGCGGGCGTCGGGCGAAATGCGGAAGATGCGGCCCCAGGCGATATCGACGACGTAGAGGTTGCCTTCGCGGTCGAATGAAGGCCCCTCGAGAAAGCAGTCGGTCGGTGTCTTGCGAATCACGTCGATCCAGCGCGTGCTGCGTCCGCTGATCCGGTACTTGTCAGGAATGCGTGCGAAAACCTGGGTCTGCAATTCCGGCGGTGCGGCGTACATGTCGAAAGTGCCTCGCTTGGATGAGCCTAGTCGATACGCCCCGGATCAGCGGAGAACTCCATCCCGCAGAACCAGCCACCATGGAAAAGGCGCTCGACCGGCGGCTCCGCGTCCGGCGGCGAGGCTGCGAGCACCTTGCCAGCGAAATCCGCGCCGTTGTCCCGTGGGGCGAAGCCGATCATGTCGGCCGCGGGGTTCGTCCACAGCGCGCCGTCGTTGGCCGAAACGCCGTAGACCACGAGAAAGTGGACGTCGTGCGCCAGGAGGCACCGCTGCGTGAGCTGCACGTAGTCGCGTTCGCTCAGCCAGGCGATCAGCCCCCGCGGGTTCTGGGGCTCCGGCCGGGCGACGCCGATGCGTTGCGCCACAACGCTCATTCCATACTTGTCCGCATAGAGCCTGCCGAGCGCTTCGCCAAACACCTTGCTGACGCCGTAGCGCGAGTCCGGACGGACAGGGTCGCCCGGGCCGACGTTTCGCTCGCGCCTGTAGTAACCGATCGCGTGATGGGAGCTCGCATAGACCACTCGCCTGACCCCTGCCTGCCGGGCCGCCTCGAAGACGTTGTAGGTGCCGATGATGTTGGCCTGCAGGATCAGGTCCCAGGCCGCTTCCAGCGAAACGCCGCCGAGATGAACCACCGCGTCGACGTCGCGCATGACCGCTTGCATCTGCGCGGCATCGGCCAGATCCGCGTGCACATACTCTTCGCCAGGCGCCGTATCCGGCTTCAAGGGGGCGACGTCGGTCAGTCGAACCGAAGGGGCGAGCGCCCGCAGTGCCGGTCGAAGCACGGAGCCCAGGTAGCCCGCGGCTCCCGTGAGAAGAATTCGGCTGTACTCCACGACTGTGCCCCGCGGCTAACGCGGCACAGTGTGAAGCACCGGCGGAACGAGAAAGTCAAAGTCGCATCCGGCGTCCGCCTGAGTCACCGCGCCGATGAAGAGCCTGCCATAGCCCCGTTGCGGAATGGGCGCCGTCTGGGGCACCGTCGCCGCGGCCCGGGCTGCGAGCTCCTCTTCATCGACCAGCAGGTCAAGCCGGCGGTTCGGCACGTCGAGCCGGATGCGATCGCCGTTACGCACCAGCGCGAGCGGGCCGCCGACGGCGGACTCCGGCGTGATGTGCACGACGATGGTGCCGAACGCGGTGCCGCTCATCCGTGCGTCCGAAATGCGCACCATGTCCTTGACGCCTTTGATCGCGAGCTTCCTCGGTATGGGGAGGTAGCCAGCCTCGGGCATACCCGGTGCGCCGCGCGGTCCGGCTCCCTGGAGAACCAGCACATCGTCGGGCGCCACATCCAGGTCGGGATCGTCTATCCGCGCCGCAAGGTCTTCGAGAGAGGTGAATACGACCGCGCGCCCGGTGTGCTGCATCAGCTCCTCACTGCTTGCCGATTGCTTGATGATCGCGCCTGTCGGCGCGACATTCCCCCAGAGGACGGCCATTCCACCCTGAGGATAAAGGGGCTCATTGAAATTGCGCACCACGTTCTGAGGCCAGGGCGCGGGCGCGCCGTCAATGTTTTCGCCCAGCGTGCGCCCATTGATCGTCATTGCGTCCAGGTGAAGCAATGGCTTGAGTTCTCTGAGAATCGCGGTAAGACCGCCCGCCTTGTACAGGTCCTCCATGAAGTGTTCGCCCGAAGGGCGCAGATCCAGCAGCATGGGCGTTTCCCGTGACATGCGATCGAAGCCCTTTAGATCGATCCGGATGCCCAGGCGACCGGCGATCGCAGCCAGGTGGATGATTCCGTTGGTCGATCCGCCGATCGCGAGAAGCACCCGCATGGCATTCTCGAATGCAGCGGGCGTCATGATCTGATCAGGAGTGACCCCGCTTTTCGCGAGCAGGACTGCTTGCGCACCCGTGTGCTCCGAGTGAAGCAGCCGGGCCGCATAGACGGACGGAATGGCCGCGCCACCGGGGAGCATCATGCCAAGCGACTCCGCGATGCACGCCATGGAACTGGCAGTACCCATCACCATGCAAGTGCCCGCGGTGGGCGCAAGCTCGGACGAAACGGCGTCGACTTCGGCCTGGTCGATCTCCTCGGCCCGGAAGCGTCCCCAGAACCGGCGACAGTCAGTGCATGCGCCCAGGCGCTCTCCTCTGTGAGATCCCGCGAGCATCGGCCCTGTCACGACCTGGATCGCTGGAACGCCCGCACTGGCCGCACCCATCAGCAGCGCCGGGACTGTCTTGTCGCAACCGCCGATCAGCACTACCGCATCCATCGGTTGACTGCGGACCATCTCCTCGGTGTCCATCGCCATCATGTTCCGCAGGTACATGCTGTTGGGGCTGATGAAGCTCTCCTGAAGGGAGATGACGGGGAACGGCACGGGCAGGCCGCCCGCTTGTGAAATCCCCCGGCTCACGGCTTCGATGATGTCCGGCACCATTCGATGGCAGGCATTGAAGCCGCTCGCGGTGTTGGTGATGCCGATGATGGGCCTGTCCACTGCCGCATCCGAGTAGCCCATGGATTTCAGGAACACCTTGCGCAGGAACACGGAAAATCCGGTGTCTCCGTAGTTGGCGAGGTTCTTCTTCATTCCGGCGGCTTTCGTCATAGCTCTCCTATTGCGTGTGTTTCTCTGTCCGGGGCGCCGGCGCCTGCGTTGCCACGCGAAAGGCCTCAGCGCGGTGGAAGCGGGGCTGCTTTGCCGTCGCCCACATGCTCGTGGTCGGTCATTCCGGCTGGATCGCCGCTGCCTTGACGATCTCCGCCCACTTGTCCGTTTCCGCCGCGGCGAAAGTCCGCAACTCCTGCGCGGTGCTGTAAGAGGGAACGATGCCCGCCTTGTGCAGCACCGACACGATTTCCCTGTCTTCAAGCGCCTTCTTGAAGGCGAGGTTCAACTTTTCGATGATCGCAGGCGGTGTTTTTGCCGGGACGAAAGCAGCCAGCCATGCATCCAGTTCGTAGTCGGGCACTCCCGCCTCCTTCATCGTGGGCAACTCCGGCGCAAGCGGCGACCTGGTCGCTCCACCGAGTGCCAGTGCTCGGGCTTTCCCTGACCTGGCCTGGGGCATCGTCACCGTAAGGTCCGAGATCACCACTGAGATCTGGCCTGCGATCAGATCCAGCACCGCCTGCGGATTGCTCTTGTAAGGTACATGGAGCATGTCGATGCCGCCCCGGATCTTCAGCAGCTCGCCTGCAATCCGCGACGAGCTGGCACCGCTGCCAAAGGTGAGCTTTCCGGGATTCGCCTTGGCGTACGCAAGAAACTCCTGCACGTTTTTTGCCGGTATGGACGGGTGAACGATCATCGCGAGCGAAAGGGTGGCCAGCTTTGCCACCGGTTCGAAGTCGGCCACCGGGTCGTAACTGAGCTTCTTGTACATACTCTGGTTGGCCGCATGCGTAGTCGACGAGGTGATGAACACCGTATGCCCGTCAGCGGCCGATTTGGCGACTTTCGATGCGGCGATCTGACCCTGGGCGCCCGGCACGTTTTCCACGATCACCGGCTGACCGAACTGCTCCGAGAGGTGCCTTCCCGCAGCGCGCGCGAACGTGTCTGTGGAGCTCCCTGCGGTAAATGGAATCACGAACCTGATCGGCTCCCTGGGGTAGGTCGCCTGGGCGATCGCATTGGATGCAAACGCGGCAAAACAAAGGAAAACCATCATCACGCGTCGAGTTGTCTTCATCTTCAGTCCTTTTCGGTGAATACGAATCTGCGGGCGAAACCGGTCGCACGCAGGTTTCGGTGCCTGCGTGGCTGGGGGCTCTGGGTCGGAGGTGCGCTCTTGCGGCCGCGCAAGGCTACGGGGTCTTCTTCTCCGTCACGCGCTGAAGCGACGACAGATCGATTTTTTCCTCGGCCAATACCCGCTTGGCAATGCCGAAAGACTCCACGGCAGCAGGGATACCGCAATAGACGCCGATCTGAACGAGCACCTCGCGCAGCTCGTCGAGCGGCACCTTGTTGCGCAACAGGGCGGCACGAAAATGGATTTCAAACTCGTTGCTGCGAC
>DATCXE010000488.1:0-3958 GCA_036565985.1 Bradyrhizobium sp. | reverse complement strand
TGCTTTTCGCCTTCGCCCACCGCGTCGTCGGTCATGCTGAACCAAGTTCTCAATACCGGCAATACATCTTAGATGGTATGGAACATCACGCAAGTGCGGCGCAAAAGCACTCGGGATCAATATCTGCCAGCTGCGAAGGGCAACTCCACGAGCAAGACGATCGAGGGCGCTTCGCGATTCCAAAGCGATCGAACGTTGAAAAGCCGGATTGGGTTGTGCGTCGAAACCACATCCCGGTACGGTCCCGGGGAAATTCGTGTCATCCTGAACCGCGGATGTGAGGTGATGGCCGATAAGACTATTGCCACAACATCCGCACTATCCATCGAAGCAAATCCAGCCCAAAAGCCTCCCCCAATGCGACTTCCCTTCTTCTACGGCTGGCTGATCGTTCTGGTGACCTTCGTCACCATGGCAATCGGCGTCAATGCGCGGACGGCGTTCTCGCTGTTCTTTCCGCCTATCATCGGCGAGTTCGGGTGGGACCGTGGTCTCACCGCGGGCGCGTTCTCGTTCGGCTTTGTGGTATCGGGTGCCGTCAGTCCGCTGATCGGCCGCATGATGGATCGCTTCGGGCCTCGCGGGGTGATGGAGCTTGGCGTCGCGCTGATGGGCGGCGGGCTGCTGCTCGCGCCGCTGACGACGCAGCCATGGCATCTCTATCTCACCATCGGCGTGCTGGTGGGCGCAGGGAGCGTTTGTCTCGGCTATTCCGGCCAGTCGCTGTTCCTGCCGAACTGGTTCATCCGTCGCCGCGGGCTCGCGATCGGGCTCGCCTTTGCCGGCGTCGGCATCGGATCGGTGACCCTGCTGCCGTGGGTGCAGCACATGATCGAGCAGACCGGATGGCGTACGGCCTGCACCGCGATGGGTATTCTCGTTCTTGCCGTGCTCGCGCCGATCAATCTCCTGCTGCGAAAGCGGCCCGAGGATATCGGCCTGCTGCCGGACGGCGACGCCGCGCCAACCGCCACATCCGCTGCGCCGGTTTCGAACATCGTCGACCCCGTCTGGGCGGCGACCGACTGGACGCTGCGCCGAGCGATGCGCACCGCGCGGTTCTGGTGGATCGCGATCGGTTACTTCTTCGGCCTCTACATCTGGTACGCGGTGCAGGTGCACCAGACCAAATTCCTGCTCGATATCGGCTTCAGCCCGAACGTTGCGGTGTGGGCGCTCGGGGTCGTCAGCCTGCTCGGCATTCCCGGACAGATCTGGCTCGGGCACCTCTCGGACCGGATCGGGCGTGAATGGATCTGGGTGATAAGCTGCGCGGGCTTTGCGATCTGCTTTGCCGCGCTGGTCGCGTTGAAGTTCGCGCCGGTCCTGCCGCTGGTCTATCTGATGATCTTCACGCAAGGCGCGCTCGGCTACGGCCTGACATCGATCATGGGGGCGGTGGTGCTGGAGATCTTTCAGGGCAAACAGTACGGCAGCATTTTCGGCACCATCATGCTGGCCGCACTTGCCGGAGGCGCCGCGGGTCCGTGGGCGACGGGGCTGCTCTACGATCTCTCCGGCAGCTACACGCTGGCATTTGGCTTCGGCATCGCCGCCAGCATTCTGTCGGCGATCGCGATCTGGCAGGCTTCGCCGCGCAAGGTGAGGGCGGTCGCGGGGCAAATGCACAAGGTGCGGAGCGGCGGCAGCCTCGGCTAGCCAGGGTCAGGATTTCTCCTCACGGCGGCACGCTTCCCATCGCTGCAGATCGCCGATGGCACGCAGGAAGCCGTCGGCCGGCGTGGTCTCCGGATCGATCAGCCGGTGCAGACGAAATCCGTCCTCGAGCGCCAGCAGGATCGCCCCGTTCCAGACCGGGCTCAGCGTTTCGTTCCTTCCGATGTTCTTCGACGTGGTCTCGACGATGTCGGTGACGAGTTTGCGCCGGGCGCGCAGCCGCTTGGCGAGTTCGGGCCTGCGCTTTTCGGCACGCGCCACGAACAGGATCATCTCCATATGCAGAAGGGGAGAGCGGCCGAGCGGATCCTGCCGGTTGCGGTCCATGGTCTTCAGGGCCTCGATGAAATCCGCGGGGTTCTTGTGCTCGGCCAGCAGATCGTGCATGCGCGCGATCGATTGCTCGACATGGTCCTCGAGCATGGCGATGATCAGTTCTTCCTTGCTCTTGAAATTCGAATAGAAGGCGCCGCGCGTGAAGCCGGCGGCGGCTGCGATGATCTCAATGCTGGCGCCGCCGATTCCCTGTTCCTCGAAGACGCGCGCCGCCGCCTCGAACAGTTTCTCGCGGGTGTCATCCCTCGTGGGTCTGGTCCGAACTCTTGACATCGGCTCGTTTTAGGTCAGAATGCAACTCGATACAACAGTGTATCGAGTTTGGGGATGAAAACGCGCCCACGCGATCAAGCGTGGCAACCGATTGAGGTCACCATGAACGAACTTGTTCAGCCTGCGAATGGCGCGCCGTTGTTCAATCCGCTCTCTCCCGACTTCATTCGCAATCCCTATCCCCATTACGAGCGGATGCGCACCACCGATCCGGTACATTTGACACCGCTCGGCATGTTCGTCGCCAGCCGCCACGCCGAGGCCAGCCTCGTGCTGCGCGACAAGCGGTTCGGCAAGGATTACGTCGAGCGCACCATCCGCCGCTATGGCCCGAAGATCATGGACGAGCCGGTGTTCCGCAGCATGAGCCACTGGATGCTGCAGCAGGATCCGCCGGACCATACCCGCCTGCGCGGGCTGGTGGTGAAGGCCTTCACGGCGCGCCGGGTCGAGGACATGCGCCCGCGCATCCAGCAGATCGTCGACGAGACGCTCGATCGCATCATCCCGCAAGGCAGGATGGACCTGATCGAGGATTTCGCGTTCCGCCTCCCGGTCACCATCATCTGCGACATGCTTGGAATCCCCGAGGAGCACCGCGAGGCCTTTTATGCCGGTTCGCGCGATGGCGGACGACTGCTGGATCCTGTGCCGCTCTCGGCAGAGGAGATCAAGCAGGGTAACGCCGGCAACGCGATGGCGGCGATGTATTTCCAGCAATTGTTCGAGCTGCGGCGCAAGAATCCCGGCGATGACTTGACCACGCAACTGGTGCAGGCCGAAGAGGACGGCAGCAAGCTCACCAACGAGGAACTGACCGCCAACATCATCCTGCTGTTCGGCGCCGGCCACGAGACCACCGTCAATCTGATCGGCAACGGCCTGCTGGCGCTCTATCGCAATCCCGACCAGCTCGCGCTGCTCAAGGCCAGGCCCGAGCTGATCACCAACGCCATCGAGGAATTCCTGCGCTACGATTCCTCGGTGCAGTTGACCGGGCGGGTGGCGCTGGAAGACATCGACGACCTCGGGGGAAAACGAATCCCGAAGGGCGAGAGCGTGCTGTGCCTGCTGGGTTCGGCCAATCACGACCCGGCAGTTTATCCCGAGCACCCCGAGCGCCTCGATATCACCAGGCCCAATGTGAAGCCGTTGTCCTTTGGCGGCGGCATCCACTTCTGCCTCGGCGCCCAACTGGCACGGATCGAGGCCGAAGTCGCGATCTCGACCCTGCTGCGCCGGCTGCCGGACCTGCGGCTGGATGACGCTGTCAATCCGGAATGGCGACCGACCTTCGTGCTGCGCGGCCTGAAGCGCCTGCCTGCAAGCTGGTAACAGCCCCGGGACTGCGTTTTCGCCCCTCGCTCCTTTTGGGTGGAGCGCGGTGGACGGCTGCCAGCATGGCGCTGTGACTTCGCCCAACTTGTCTCTATATTCCGGGCTGCTCCGGCGCCCGGTTCGGCGTGGCTTGGCCTGCGCCGGGGCGGTTCAAGGGGAGACACCGTGCAGACGACGCTGCTCGGCCTGGCAATCGCTTTCATCATTGCACTGGTGGCCGCGCTCATCGGGCCGTATTTCATCGACTGGAACCAGTTCCGGCCGCAGTTCGAGGCCGAGGCGACGCGGATCATCGGTGCGCCGGTTCGTGTCAGCGGCAAACTCGACGCCCGTC
>DATCXE010000471.1:0-2354 GCA_036565985.1 Bradyrhizobium sp. | reverse complement strand
TCGGCCAGACCATCTATGTCGAAAACCGCACGGGCGCTGCCGGAACCATCGGCGCGCAGCAGGCGGCAACCTCTCCGCCTGACGGTTACACCATCACGATCGGGGGCATGACCACCCACGTGCTCGCGCCGGCGGTCTATCCGAACCTGCCCTATGATCCGATCAAGGATTTCACGACCATCGGACGCATTGGAACGTCGTCCATCCTCGTCGTGGCGACCAACGATTTTGCCGCCAACGATCTGCGCGGGCTGGCCGAGTTGTCCAGGAAGGGCGACCCGATCCAGTACGGCAGTTGGGGTGTCGGCTCGACCGGACATTTCTGCGGGGAAATCCTTTCCCAGAAGGCCGACGTCCGCCTGCAGCACGTCCCGTTCAGCGGCGCGGCCAAACTCGCCAACGACCTCATGGGCGGTCATATCGCGGTCGGGCTGGTCGACATGGCGACCGGAACGCCGCTGGTGAAGGATGGAAAGCTGAAAGGCCTCGCGGTGTGCGGAGGCCGGTCTCCGAGCCTGCCCCAGGTCGCAAGCTACAAGGAGCAAGGCGTCGACTTCGAACGGAGCCTGTCGTGGGTGATGTACGCGCCCGCAGGAATCCCCGCCCCGGTCGCGCAAAAGATTTCAGGCGCGTTGAAGGAGTCGCTGGCCGAAGCTGATATCGTCGAGAAGCTGGTCGCGCTCGGCATCACCGCCGAGTACATCGCCGGAGATCAGCAGCGCGACATCAACGCGCGCGACATCGAAGCCTGGAAGAAGGTCGCAGCCGACGCGAAGATCGAGGTCAAGTAGCGAGAACGCCTCTGGACGTAGCGAGATCGGGCGCAATAGCAACCGCATCGGTACTGCGCTCCCTCTCCCGCTTGCAGGGGAGGGTTGGGGTGGGGGTGTCGCCGCGAGTCGCACTGCCCGTGCGGAGAGACTTCCCCACCCGGATCGCATCTTGCGATGCGATCCGATCTCCCCCGCAAGCGGGAGAGGTGAAGTCCTACTGACGGCTCACTTCGACTTGCCGAACAGCACGGGCAACTGACGCGGGCCGCGCACCGTGCCTTCCGACCAGGTGACCCTGCCCGCCGGATCGAGCCTGAAGTCCGGAATCCGCTTCAGCCACTCCTCGATCGCAACGGTCATTTCCATGCGCGCGAGGTTGGAGCCGACGCAGCGGTGAATGCCGAGACCGAACGCCGCATGGCGATTCTCCTTGCGGTCGATCACCACCTTGTCGGCGTCGGGGAACATGGAGGGATCGCGGTTGGCGGCCGGGAACGACAGCAGCACCATGTTGCCGGGCTTGACCGGGCAGCCGCTGATGGTGGTCTCCTTCATCACCTCGCGCGCCATCGTCACCGGCGAATAGGCCCGCAGCAGTTCTTCGACCGCGAGCGGCATCAGTTCGGGCTCCTTGACGAGGCGCTCGCGGTCCGCGGGCGTCTTCGCCAGATGCCACAGCGAGGAACCGATCGCGCTCCAGGTGGTGTCGATGCCGGCGATCAGCAGCAGCCGCAGCGAACCCAGCACATGCTCATCCGCCAGCGGCTGGCCGTCCTTGTCCCTTGCGTTCATCAGCGTCGAGATCAGATCGTCGCTCGGATTCTTCCTGCGATGCTCGATGTGGCCGGCGAAATAGCCGGTCATCTCCCGCACCGCCTCCATCAGCGCGTTGTCGTCCTTGATGCCGAGTTCGAGGATGCCGTGAATCCACTTGATGAAGAGATCGCCGTCCTTCTCGGGAATCCCGAGCATGTGCGCGATGGCGCGCACCGGAATATGCTTGGTGTAGCGCGCGGCGGCGTCGCATCTCCCGTCGGCAATGAACTCGTCGATCAGTTCGTTGCAGATGGCGCGCACCCGCGGCTCGAGCTTCTTCATCGCGTCCGGCGTGAACGGCGGCAGCAGCAATTGCTTGGCAGGCTTGTGCTCGGGCGGATCGGAGGTGATCGGCGGCGCCCGCGCCGTGATTTCCGGGCGAACGTCGCGCACGATGACGCGGCGCGAGGAAAAGTGGTCGGTGTCGTAGGCGATCTCCTTCACCGCCTGGTAGGTGGTCGGCATGTAGCAGCCGAGGAAGCGCTCGGTGTGAACGACCGGCGATGCCGCGCGCAGCTTTTCCCAGATCGGAAACGGATTCTCCGTCCAGGTCGGATCGGTGTGATCGAAATCGTTGACCCAGTCGGTGACCGGGGGATGTTCGGGCATGATGCTGGCGGAATCGGACATCGGAGCAAATCCTCTGTTGGTTCGTTCAGATCCGGAAGGGATTAGGTCGATCGCGGGACCGGACTATTCCTCGGTCACTTCGATCGCGATCTCGGGACAATTGGTCTGGGCGAGCCAGGCCTTGTCTTCCAGGCC
>DATCXE010000465.1:0-2886 GCA_036565985.1 Bradyrhizobium sp. | reverse complement strand
GAAAAGCCCCGCGATCCGCAGGCTTGTCGGGGGTTGTTCCGTCCACGCGCCGAGCAGCAGAAGACCGGCGCCGAGAGCAGCGGCACCCGCTATCGCCAGCCGCTCGGCGGAAATGTAACGCCCGACGATGCGACCGCCGATCGGCGCGGCCACCACCGCCCCTGCCGCGGCTGCAGCCAGGATGGCGCCGCTCCCGGTCAGCGAATAGCCGGGCACACGCGCCAGCGCATACGGCACCAGCAGCCAGATCGAAAATGCCGCCAGATTGGCCAGCACGCTGACGAGATTGAGCAACGCGAAGCCCGGTTGCCTGAGAATGCCGACAGCAATGATCGGACGCGCGGCGCGCGACTCGCGAAAGATAAAGGCTGCAAACGCCGCGGCGGACACCAGTCCGAACCAGACAGCCGAAAACTCGCGGAGACGGTTGAGCGTCAGCAGCATCGTCACGAGGCCCAGTGCAAGCGCGACGCCTCCAAGGACGTCGAAGCGATCGCTGGCCGGGCGCGGCGGCGATGCCGGCATGGCGCCCAACAGCAACAGCGCCGCAATCGCAATGGGGATCCGGAACAGGAACACCGCGGGCCAATCCCAGATCGCGGTCAAGGCGCCGCCGAGCAGGGGCCCGACCATCAGGCCCAGCGACAGCATCATCGTATAGATGCCGAGCGCCCGGCTGCGCCGCTCCTCGCCGTAGAGAGAGGTCACCAGCGCCGCGCCACAGCTCAGCACCAGTGCCGCGCCGATGCCCTGCAGGAAGCGAAACACCAGCATCGCGCCGTAGCTCGGCGCACAACCGACAAGGAGCAACGCCACCGCGCTCCAGATCAGGCCGATCCGGAAAACCAGTGCGTGGCCGACGGTATCGCCGATGCGCCCGAGCGCCAGCAGCAGGCTGGCATAGGTCAGCACGTAAGAGATCACGACCCACTGGATATCGCCGATCGCGAGGCCGAATCCCCGGGTGATGGCGGGGAAGGCAATATTCACCGACGTGTCGAGTTGCGTCGCGGCCGTACCCAGCCCGATCATCGCGACCTGCCACGGCCTGGAGTGGAGCAGGCGGACCGCACGAGGAGGATCGCGTTCGGTGTTTGAAGGCACGCTGAGACCCGCTGACAGGCGTCAGAGCGGCGTGAAGGCGATGGCGCCTTCGCCGTCGACCTCGCGGTTCAGCCGTCCGGTCGACGCGAGCATGTTCAGATGGGCGAGCGATTCACCGAATGCCTGGCGCGGATTGGCGTACAGCACCCGCGGGAATACTTCCTGTGCGATCGCAAAGGCGGTGGTCCTGCCGCTGACGACAGACATCACGTCGTCGAGACGGGCCAGATGGTGCTCGCGCAACTGGGCCAGCCGCGCATGCAGCCCGTGAAACGGCAAGCCGTGCGACGGCAGCACCAGCGTATCCGCCGGCAGCACCTCGAGCTGCGCCAGCGCATCCAGATATTCCTGCATCGGGTTTGCCTCCGGCTGCGCCGAGGGCGTGATGACCGACGGGGTCATGTGCGACAGTATCTGATCGCCCGCGATCAGGATCCTGTCGCTCTCGCAGAAGAACAGCGCGTGTTCGGGCGAATGCCCGCCTGCCGTGATCACCCGCCACTCGCGTTTTCCCATGGCGATCACGTCGCCGTCCCGAATGCGGGTAAACTCACGCGGTGGCCGCAGGCCCAGATATTTCGACCGGCGCTGGGCTTCCATGAGCCTGGTCGCTTCATCGTCCGACGCGCCGTTTCGTTTCATGAAGGAGGATAGATGATCGTCCGGTCCTTCCTCGCGCTCGTGCCACATCTTCCAGCCGCTCAGCCATTCGGCCAGCGGCATGCGAACCGTGCATTTCATTTCCTTCACCAGATATCCGGCGAGGCCGTAATGATCGAGATGAGCATGCGTAAATGTGAGGTTCTGCAACGGACGGGCACGCAGCAATCCGCGCCACAGCCCGTCCCAGATCTCGAAGGTGTCGTCGGTGTTCATGCCGCAGTCGACCAGCGTCCATCCCGAGCCGTTGTCGAGCAGCCAGCAATTGATGTGATTGGGCGGCGTCGGCATCGGAAGCCGCACCCAGAACAGTCCCGGCAACACGTCGGTCAGTTCGCCGTAGGATGGCGGACGCGGGACCGTAAATTTCAGATCGTCGGACATTTGTTTCCCACCCCCGGCCGCTTCCTGTGCCGCGCGATTTCAAGCCGGTGCATCGGCCTGAGCGTTTGTGCGAGCTTACGCGATTTGGCCAGCTCATCAACGCCGTGGAGATTGTTATGCCTTACGGGCAGGGCAGGGCAGCGGGAATTTTCTGTTTGGGCGCTTGAGTGGGAGTCGATTTTCCTGGAGAACGACAGCCCGCGTCCGGCGACCCGGTCGTGCGGGGCCTTCCGAGACCTGCTGGGCAAGAACAATAATGGACGCACTGACCCCCGATTCCGGGCTCAAGCCGGAAGCCGATCCGGAGCAGGCCCTCGACCGGCGGGCACATCGCAATCTCCTGCTTCTCGCCTGCTGTCAGGCGGTCGGCCAATCCTGCAACACCATGATGTTTGCAGCGACAGGGCTTTCCGTCATCACCTTCTATCACCGTCCCGATCTCGCCAACCTGCCGGTCACGATGCAGCACATCGGGGTGATGATCTGGGTATTCCCGGCGGCGCTCCTGATGCAGCGGGTGGGGCGCAGCATCGGCTTTCGCGTTGGCTCGCTGTTCGGCATGGCGGGCGCCATCGTCATGTGCGTCGGGCTCTATACGGCCAACTTCCTCGTCATGTGCGCCGGCGGCCTCGTCCTTGGCTACGCGGTCGCCTGCCTGCAGATGTACCGTTTCGCCGCCGCGGAATTGGTCCCGATCCATTACCGCGCCAGGGCGATCTCGTGGGTGACGGCTGGGGG
>DATCXE010000458.1:0-12126 GCA_036565985.1 Bradyrhizobium sp. | reverse complement strand
TCACCGATCCCGCGGCGTATGAAGAATGGGCCGTACGCTGGCGCCAGCGCCTCACTGAAGAACCGCAATCCGCCGCCGAGCGGCAAGCCGCCATGCGCGCGGTCAATCCAGCCTTCATCCCGCGCAACCACCGCATCGAAGCCGTGATCGCTGCGGCTGTGAACGACGATTACAAGCCGTTCGAGGAATTGCTGACGGTGCTGTCGAAGCCGTTCGAAGACCAGCCGGAGTATGCAACGTACGCCGAGCCGCCGCTGCCGGACCAGCGTGTGCTGCAGACATTCTGCGGGACGTAGAAGCACTAACCTTTCCACGTCATTGCGAGCGTAAGCGAGGCAATCCATCTTTCTTTCCGCGGCGAGATGGATTGCTTCGCTGCGCTCGCAATGACGGCGCTGGAAATTTCAGATCGTGGGATGGGTAGAGCGAAGCGAAACCCATCAGCCGCGCGCGAGTATCGATGGATTTCGCTTCACTCTACCCATCCTACGTGCTGTCGAAGCCCCACGAGGATCAGACGCAGTACGCAGCCTACGCCGAACCGCCGCTGCCGGACCAGCGCGTGTTGCAAACGTTTTGCGGAACGTGAGGGGCTGAACTTCGCAGGTCAACGCAAGCGGGCGTCCGTTAACCGCATTCCTTAAGTGCCCGTGCACCATCCGCCGACGCGCCTCGTCCCCGGTCCCCTCAAATTAAGAAACGGTCAACGCGCTCCCCACAAATCTAACGGCATATTGGGGAGAGATTGCCGTGGACGTATTTGCTTTCGAATTCCTGGGAATGGCAATGATTGGCCTGTGCCTCATCGTACTTGCGATACCATCAGGCCGGCGCCGGTCGCGGCGGGTTCATTACGAGTAGTCAGAGTTTTGCCGCCCGGCCGCCTGACGGCCCGATCGGCTTTCCCCGGCGCGGCCCTCGCGCCGACGCAAAAAAGCCGTGATCAGGCGCATTTTCGCGACTCAAATCCCGCTCAACGCCCTTGACATATCAGCGCTTTCGGCAGAACGCCTGTCGGAAGCGTCATGGATTGTTCATGGATCTGATTACCACCACTTCCGACCTCGCTGCCGCCTGCTCCCGGCTCGCCCAACACAAGGTCATCACCGTCGACACCGAGTTTCTGCGGGAGACGACGTACTATCCCCTGCTCTGCGTCGTGCAGATGGCGAGCGCGGAGGAGGCTGTCGTGATCGACACGCTGGCGCCCGGGATCGACCTCAAGCCGTTCTTCGAACTGATGGGGAACGAGGTGGTGCTGAAGGTGTTCCACGCCGCCCGCCAGGACATCGAGATCGTCTGGCACCTGTCGAACACCATTCCGCACCCGATCTTCGATACTCAGGTCGCAGCGATGGTGCTGGGTTATGGCGACAGCATCGCCTACGACCAGCTGGTCGAGCGTGTCACCGGTCACCGGCCGGACAAGACCCACCGCTTCACCGACTGGTCGCGCCGGCCGCTGACGCCGGAGCAGATGCATTACGCGGTCTCCGACGTCACCCATCTGCGCGACGTGTTCGCAGCGCTCGACGCCGACCTGAAGAAGCGTGGCCGCAACGACTGGGTCAGCGAAGAGATGGAAGTCCTGACCTCGCCCAGAACCTATGATTTCCATCCCGAACGCGCCTGGGAGCGGCTCAAGACGCGGGTCCGCAAGCCGAAGGAACTCGCGGTGCTGATGGAAGTGGCGGCATGGCGCGAACAGGAAGCACAAAGCCGCGACGTGCCGCGCTCGCGCGTGCTCAAGGACGATGCGGTCGGCGACATCGCCACCCACGCGCCGACCTCGCTGGAGCGCCTTGCCAGTCTGCGCTCGCTGCCGAAGGGATTTGACCGCTCGAAATGGGGCAGCGATATCGTCGCCGCCGTGCAGCGCGGCCTCGCCCGCGATCCCCACTCGCTGCCGAAACTCGACAAGCCGCGCGGCAACTCCAACGGCGCTGCGACCGTCGAACTGCTGAAGGTGCTGCTGCGGATGACGTCGGAACGCCATGCCGTCGCCAGCAAGGTGATCGCCACCGTCGACGACCTCGACCAGATCGCCGCCGACGATCAGGCCGACGTCGCCGCCCTGCACGGTTGGCGCCGCGAGTTGTTCGGCGAAGCAGCGCTTGCGCTGAAACACGGCAGGCTGGCGCTGGCGATCGAAAAAGGCCGTGTCGTCAGGGTCGACCGGGTTTAGAACTGCGTTCTCTTACCTCGCCCCGCTTGCGGGGAGAGGTCGGATCGCACTTGCGATCCGGGTGAGGGGGTACAGGTGCATCAACTCGTACCACCTTCGCGGATAGACCCCTCACCCCGGCCCTCTCCCCGCAAACGCGGGGCGAGGGAGAGAATTACCACCGCAACTCCACGCCCACCGTGCCCTGGTGCGACTGCATCGCGTTGCGGAATTTGGCGTCGTAGTTGGCGTAGAGGCGCGCGGTATTGGTCAGGCTCAGCGACGCCGAGGCGCCCGCATCCATTCCGTACTGGCCTTCGCCGATGCCCTGGAACGTGATGCTCTGGGCGCCGAGGCTGACGGTGATGTCGGAGAAGTTCTGCACGAGATTGTCGACGAACTTGCCGTAGGCCGACAGGTCGAGAATCTTCCGATCGAAGATCCAGTAGTGGCCGACCTCCGCGCCGATCAGCAGGCGCGCACGCTGCACCGTCGCGCTGGTGGCGAACACCGGATCGAGACCGCCGATCTCCTGCAACGAGCCGGTCCGCGCCCGGACATATTCGAACGCGCCCTTGGGCACGACGCGGCCCTGGTCCCTGGTCCAGTAATAGCTGACCTCGCTCAGCACGCCGTCGAGCCGCGCGTTGTAGCCGGCGGTCGCAATCCCCAATCCCGTGTCGCGGCGCGAGTTGATGTTGCCGAAACCGTGCACGGCCGCGGTTGCCCAGGTCCACGGACCGCTGTCGACGGACGCGGTGAAGCCGAGTTGGGTCAGATCGATCGTCGCCGATTGCAGCGCCAGCGGAACGTCGATCGCCGAGCGGCTCTGGTCGACGGAGAAGCCGAGATTGATGCCGGGCGCCACCCGCGCGCCGATGCCGGCGACGCCGCCCCAGGTCTTGCGGCTGTCGCCGACGAAACCATCCACCGCGCCGTTCCTGGTGGAATTCCCGTAGCCTTCGAACCAGGTCCGGTAACGCGGCAACTCCGTGCTCTCGGAGGCGCCGCCGCCACCCGGGTTGGTCCGCTGCAGGCGATTGAAGCCGTTGCTCTGCTGATTGCCGAGTCGCTCCAGAAAATTGCTGCCGAGATTGGCCAGCGCCACGTTGGACGACACCATCGAATTGACCGCAATTAGCGTCGGTTCGGGCGCCGGAGGCGGGGTTGGCGGCGTCGGCGGCGCTTGCGCCTGCGCGGCCGACATGATGCCGATGAGAACGAACGCAATCGCGACCAGCCGCGCCAGTGCGCGATCCGTCCCGATTTTCAATGCCCGCGAAGCCTGCAGTGAGCCGCGCATGCAATCCATTCCCAAGAGCAAAATCGTCGGCTCGAAAAAACGCGCAAATCCCGATCAAGCGGACCGATTTGCCCTCAGTTCGCCGAGAGCGTCAATTGGTTGGCTCCCCGTCCAACGGCCGAATACGCGCCATTGTGGTTCCGCCGCCACAGCATGGCGGTCGATTCGGGCGGCAGGGAAATCGTCAGATCGTCGCGGGCGAAATCAGCGTGCCATTGCGGTCGGCCGCATCCGACGTCTTGCAGAGATCGCCTTCCAGGCGAATCTTGCCGCTCGCAAGCAATCGCAGCGCCTCCGGGTAGATGCGATGCTCGACGCCGAGAATGCGCTGCGACAGCGTCTCCGCCGTGTCGTCATCGGCCACCTGCACCGCGCCCTGCATGACGATCGGGCCGGCGTCGGTTTCCGGAATCACGAAATGCACGGTCGCGCCCGAGATCTTCACCCCGGCGGCAAGCGCCTGGCCGTGCGGATCGAGGCCCGGAAAAGACGGCAGCAGCGAGGGATGGATGTTGAGCATCTTGCCGTACCAGCGGGCCACGAATTCGGCGGTGAACAACCGCATGAATCCGCCGAGGCAGATCAGTTCGATATTCTTCTCCTCCAGCGCCCGCTGCAGCATCGCCTCGAAGCCGGCACGGTCCTTGCCGAATGGCTTGCTCTCGATGACGATCGTCGGCACACCGCTTGCAGCCGCGCGCTCTAGCCCCCGGGCATCGGCCCGGTTGGAAATCACGGCGACGATCTCGGCGGGAAAATCCGCAGCCTTCGCCGCGTCGATCAGCGCGGCCATGTTGGACCCGCGTCCGGAAATCAGGATGGCTGTGCGGCGCTTCATTGCGCGAGGTCGAGGTGGCCGTTGTAGATCACGCGATGCTCGCCCTTTGCCGGGATCACCTCCCCGAGCAAGGCGACGGTCTCGCCCCCGTCGGTCAGGACTTCCGTCACCTTGTCGACCGCGTCGGCCTTCACGATCGCGATCATGCCGATGCCGCAGTTGAAGGTGCGCAGCAGTTCGAGTTCGGCGATGCCGCCCTGCGCCGCCAGCCACTTGAATACCGGCAACACCGGAAGCCGCGCCAGATCGATGCCGACACCGAGATGCTTCGGCAGCACGCGGGGAATGTTGTCGGTGAAGCCGCCGCCGGTGATGTGGGCAAGCCCCTTGATCGCGCCGGTTTCACGGATCGCACGCAGGCAGGACTTCACGTAGAGCCGCGTCGGCGCCAGCAGCGCGCCGCCGAGCGTCATGACCGGCGAGAACGGCGCCGGCGCATCGAAGCCGAGGCCTGATTGCTCCACGATCTTGCGGACCAGCGAGAAGCCGTTGGAGTGGACGCCCGACGAGGCAAGCCCGATCACGGCGTCGCCGGCGGCTATGTCCGGGCTCGGCAGCAGCGTGCCGCGCTCAGCTGCGCCCACCGCAAAGCCCGCGAGGTCGTAATCGCCGTCCTTGTAGAGCCCGGGCATTTCGGCAGTCTCGCCGCCGATCAGGGCGCAGCCCGATTCGCGGCAGCCCTCGGCGACGCCGGCCACGATGGCCGCGACGGCTTCGGGATCAAGCTTGCCGCAGGCAAAATAATCGAGGAAGAACAGCGGCTCCGCGCCCTGGACCACGAGGTCGTTGACCGACATCGCCACCAGGTCGACGCCGATCCCGCCATGCAGCCCGGTCTCGATCGCAATCTTGACCTTGGTCCCCACGCCGTCGGTCGCCGCCACCAGCACGGGATCCCTGAAGCCTGCCGCCTTGAGGTCGAACAGTCCGCCGAAGCCGCCGATTTCAGCATCGGCGCCAGCCCGCGCGGTGGCGCGAACCATCGGCTTGATGAGATCGACCAGGCGGTTCCCCGCATCGATATCGACGCCCGAATCTGCGTATGTGAGCCCGTTTTTGCGGTCGACCATGCCAAATTCCAGTATGATGACGGCTGGTTACGAGGAATTCGGCGTTCCTGCAATGGCTCGCAGGCGCTTCACACATATACTATGTAGATAATAACCGGCCGATCTCGCCATGGGCCGGATCCGGGACTGGGAGCCGGGAAGCGACCGAGTTGAGCATTCCAAATATCATTACGCTGGGGCGCATCATTCTGGTGCCCGTCATCGTCTGGGCGATCGTCTCCAGCCAGATGGAAATCGCCTTCGCGATCTTCGTCATCGCCGGCGTCAGCGACGCCGTCGACGGCTTTCTGGCGAAGCGCTTCAACATGCAGAGCGAACTGGGCGCCCTGCTCGATCCGCTCGCCGACAAGGCGCTCCTGGTCTCGATCTATGTCGCGCTCGGCATCTGGGGCGCGGTGCCGCGGTGGATCGTGATCCTGGTGGTGTCCCGCGACATCATGATCGTCACCGCCGTGATCGTGTCGTGGCTGTTCGACAAGCCGATCCCGATGAAGCCCCTGATGGTGTCGAAGCTCAATACGGTGGCGCAGGTGGCGTTCGCCGCACTGGTACTGGCTTCGCTCGGCTTCAACTTCAAGCCGGCGCCCTATGACGTGATCCTGATGGGCCTTGTTACGGTCTTTACTTTGGTTTCCGTCTCGCTCTATCTCGTCGAGTGGGTGCGGCACATGAGTACGATCGAAGCGAGCTAGACGCTGTTGTTTTGACGCGTTTTCGCCACTCCGCCTGAAAACGCCGTGATCCCGGCCTGGAGACTTGCGTGGCAGTCCGCGTTCAACCTCGTCAGCTTGCCTTTGCGTTGCCGCATGCGGAGAGCCTGACCCGCGACAATTTTCTCGAAGGCCCGGCCAACGAAGCCGGCCTGTCGCTGATCGAAAGCTGGCCCGACTGGCCGAACCGCATCATGCTGCTGGTGGGACCGGAAGGCTCCGGCAAGAGCCACCTCGCCGCGATCTGGGCCGAACAGGCCGGCGCCCGCTCGACGTCCGCCCATGCGCTGACCGCTGCGGCCGTTCCCGGCGCGCTGGCCACGGGCGCGCTGGTGGTCGAAGACCTGAAGCCTTCCGGCTTCGACGAACGCGCGATGTTCCACCTGTTGAATCTCGCGCGCGAGGACGACGCTTCGGTTCTGATTACGGCCCGCGTTCCGCCATCGGCATTCGAGATCGAACTGCGCGATCTCAAGTCGCGGCTGCGCGCGGTGCCTGTGGTATCATTGCTGCAGCCCGACGACCTCCTGTTTCGCGGGCTGATCGTCAAGTTCTGCGCGGACCGGCAGTTGAGCATCGACGAGGCGGTCGTGAGCTATCTGACCAACCGGATCGAGCGGTCCTATGCCGCCGCCCGCCGCGCGGTCGATCTTCTAGACACCGAGGCCTTGCGGCTGGGCCGGCCGGTCACCCGCGCCCTGGCCGCGGAACTGCTCCGCGACGCCTGACTGGCCGGACGCCTTGCCGGCTTGACGGCGGCCGGAAGCGGAACATCAATGTCATTGAAACGTCATCGGCGTATCACATGCTCCGCGCTGCGTTGCGCCTAGAGTAGCCCGCATCACGCCCGAGATGGATCGAAGCTTCATGGAATCGGCACAAGTTATTGAAATTAAAGAAAAAGAACTGACCGCCGAGGTGCTTCCTGCGATTGCGACGAGCCCCGAGCGGTTCATCAACCGTGAGCTTTCCTGGCTGCATTTCAACCGCCGGGTGCTCGAGGAATCTGTGAATCCCGGCCATCCGGTGCTGGAACGGGTGCGGTTCCTGTCGATTTCCGCCAATAACCTTGATGAGTTCTTCATGGTCCGTGTCGCCGGTATCAAGGCACAGGTCCGCGAAGGCATCGCCGAACGCAGCCCCGACGGCCTGACGCCGTCCGAACAACTCGTCCTTATCAACAAGACGGTTTCGGAGCTTGCCTCCGACCAGCAGGCGATCTGGCGCGATCTGCGCACCATCCTGACGGAGGCCGGCATCATGCTGGTCGATGGCCACGACTTCACCAAGGCGGAGCGAACCTGGCTCGAGGATCATTTCCTCCACAGCATCTTCCCGCTGCTGACGCCACTTGCGATCGACCCCGCGCATCCCTTCCCGTTCATC
The DNA here is from genome assembly GCA_036565985.1 of Bradyrhizobium sp. GTDB lineage: Bacteria > Pseudomonadota > Alphaproteobacteria > Rhizobiales > Xanthobacteraceae > Bradyrhizobium. The sequence continues at coordinate 4,655 of DATCXE010000458.1, read as the reverse complement.
CCGAGCCTCGGCTTTACGATCGCCCTGCAATTGTCGCGGGTCTCGGACGGCAAGCCGATGAACGCACTGATCCGCATGCCCGGCAAGATCGACCGCTTCATCCGCTTGCCCCACAAGGAGGGCGCGGTGCGCCTGATCCCGCTGGAGCAGGCCACCGGCCTGTTTATCGGACGACTGTTTCCCGGCTACACCGTCAAGGGCCAGGGCGCATTCCGCATCATCCGCGACTCCGAACTCGAAATCGAGGAAGAGGCGGAAGATCTGGTTCGCGTGTTCGAGACCGCGCTGAAGCGGCGCCGGCGCGGTTCGGTGATCCGCCTCGAGATGAACGCCAAGATGCCGGAACAGCTGCGCGGCTTCGTGCAGCAGGCGCTTTCGGCGGCCGACGACGAGGTGTTTCTGGTCGACGGCGTGCTGGCGATGAACGAGCTCTCGCAGCTCACCCGGCTCGATCGCCCCGACCTCGAATTCACGCCCTACGTGCCGCGCCATCCCGAGCGGGTGCGCGATCATGGCGGCGACATCTTCGCCGCGATCCGCCAGAAGGACCTGATCGTCCATCATCCCTACGAATCCTTCGACGTCGTCGTGCAATTCCTGCAACAGGCGGCGCGCGATCCCGATGTGGTCGCGATCAAGCAGACGCTCTATCGCACCTCGAACAATTCGCCGATCGTGCGCACGCTCGCCGAGGCCGCCGAGGCCGGCAAGTCGGTGACCGCGCTGATCGAACTGAAGGCGCGCTTCGACGAGGAAGCCAACATCCGCTGGGCGCGCGACCTCGAACGCGCAGGCGTGCAGGTGGTGTATGGCTTCATCGAACTGAAAACCCACGCCAAGCTGTCGATGGTGGTGCGGCGCGAAGGCGGCAATCTCACCACCTATGTACACACCGGCACCGGCAACTATCACCCGGTGACGGCGCGCATCTATACCGATCTGTCCTATTTCACCTCGGATCCGATCATCGGCCGCGATGCGGCGCGGGTGTTCAACTACATCACCGGCTATGCCGAGCCGAGCGACATCGAGCGCATGGCGGTGTCGCCGCTGACGCTGCGCAAGCGCATCATCGAACACATCGAGGGCGAGGCCAATCACGCGCGGCACGGCAAGCCGGCCGCGATCTGGATGAAGATGAATTCGCTGGTCGACCCTGACGTCATCGACGCCTTGTACGAAGCGTCACAGGCTGGCGTGTCGATCGAACTGGTGGTGCGCGGCATCTGCTGCCTGCGGCCCGGCATAGCAGGCCTTTCGGAAAATATCCGGGTCAAGTCGATCATCGGCCGCTTCCTCGAGCACGGCCGAATCTACTGCTTTGGTATGGGTCAGGGCCTGCCCGGCGCGAAAGCGGCTGTGTATATCTCGTCGGCCGACATGATGCCGCGGAACCTCGACCGGCGCGTCGAAATACTCTGTCCATTGCAAAATCCGACGGTACATCAGCAGGTTCTCGAACAGATCATGGTCGCGAACCTGAAGGATACCGAGCAGAGCTGGCAATTGTTGCCCGACGGGTCCTCAACGCGTATGAAGGCCGCGAAAGGCGAAGAGCCGTTCAACCTGCATAACTATTTCATGACGAATCCGAGTTTGTCTGGCCGTGGAAAGTCTCTCAAGGAATCTTCGCCGCGCCGCCTCACGCGCCGTAACGAGCGCCAGCAACCGCAATAGCAGGGGATCGCGACGGTGAAGCGACCGCGCAAGCGCGCTTCCAGCGTCGCCGTCATCGACATCGGTTCGAACTCGGTTCGTCTCGTCGTCTACGAGACGATGACGCGCAGCCTCGTTACCGTCTTCAACGAAAAGGCGCTGTGCGGGTTGGGCCGCGAGGTCCAGACCACCGGGCTTCTGTCGGCCGACGCCGTCGCCAAGGCGCTGACCTCGCTGCGGCGCTTTCGCGCGCTGTGCCGCATTCAGCAGGTCGGCCGCGTCTATGCGATCGCCACCGCCGCGTGCCGCGATGCGTCCAACGGTCCCGACTTCATCGCGCAGGCCGAACGCATCTGCGGCGTTCCGATTGAAATCCTGTCGGGGCCGCGCGAGGCGAAACTGTCCGCGCTCGGCGTCGTCTCCGGCATCCACAATCCCGACGGCATCGTCGGCGATCTCGGCGGCGGTTCGCTCGAACTGATCGACGTGCATCGCGGCCGCGTCAGCAGCGGCGTCACACTGCCGCTCGGAAGCCTGGCGCTGCAGGACCTCTCCCACAAATCGCTGAAGCGCGCCGAACGCATCGTCAGCGACGACCTGTCCGGCGTGGCGCAACTCAAGGCCGGCCACGGCCGCACCTTCTACGCGGTCGGCGGCACCTGGCGCGCGCTGGCGCGCATCCACATCGTGCAGAGCGGCTATCCGCTGCGGGTGATGCACGGCTATGAGATACCTGCCGCCGACGCGCTGGATTTCGCGCGGCGGCTGCGGCGACTCGCGGCCGCCAACATGCTCGCCGACATCGAAGTGGTCGCCGACGCGCGGCGTCCGCTGCTGACCTATGCGGCGCTGGTGCTCGAATACATCATCCGTGTCGGCAGGCCGAAGACGATCATGTTCTCGACCTTCGGCGTGCGCGAGGGCCTGCTCTACGAGATGCTGCCGCAGCATGAGCGCGCCAAGGATGGCTTCATCTGCGCCGCGCAGACATTGAACGGGCTGTTGTCACGGTCCGCGCGCCACGCCGAGGAACTGGTGGCCTGGACCGATCGTCTGGTCCGGGTCGTGAAGCTGCGGGAAACCGCCGAAGACCGCCGCCTGCGTCATGCCGCCTGCCTGCTTTCCGATATCGGGTGGCGGGTGCATCCCGATCATCGCGGCGAGGAAACGCTGAGCCTGATCACCAACGGCAATTTCGGCTCGATCAGCCACCAGGGCCGCGCCTTTGTCGCGCTGTCGGTGTTCTACCGCTATGCGGGCCTGAGCGAGGAAAACGAACCGCCGACCCGCATCCGCGAGTTGGTGCCCCCGGCGATGGATGAACGCGCCCGCCTCCTCGGCGCCGCGTTCCGGGTCGCTCATCTGATTTCGGCGGCGCGTACCGGCGTGCTGCCCGCGACGCATTTCCGTACCGGCAGCCGCAAGCTGATGCTGGTGTTCGAGCACCGCATGGTCGATCTCGTCGCCGACCGTGTCGGCAGCCGGTTCAAGCAACTGGCGCGGCTGGTCGGCCGCACCGGTTCGATCGTGCGGAACTGACGCTCCCCTCCGACACTTGAACGGTGGGCCGCCCTGACGGCGGCCTATCCCTGAAGCAAGGAGCCCCGCCATGCACGCACGCGAAATGATCGGCACCCATCCGGCCGTCCAAGGACAGGTCAACGACGCCCTGATCCGCTGCATCGAGGAATGCTATTCCTGCGCCCAGATCTGCACCTCCTGCGCCGACGCATGCCTGTCGGAACGCATGGTGCAGGACCTCACCCAGTGCATCCGCCTCGACCTCGATTGCGCCGACATCTGCAACATCACCGGCCGCATCATGACCCGCCGCACCGGCTCCGACGACGAAGTCATGCGCCGGATGCTCAGCGTGTGCGCCGCCGCCTGCCGGCTGTGCGCCGACGAGTGTCAAAAGCACGCTGCCATGCATGAACATTGCCGCATCTGCGCCGATAGCTGCCGCCGCTGCATGGAGGCCTGCCAGGAAGTGGCCCGCGGCATGGCGCATTAAAGCGTTTTCGGGCGACGCCAACCCCGGCCTCAGACCGGGGTGGCGCCGGTGCGCATGAAGATCCGGATATTACACCTCGCTTCGAAACACGCTGAACTGGAACATCTGCCGGGAGCCCCAGGGAGTTGCGTGTTCGTGCCGCCTGGTGTGGACGAGCCGAAATCCGGGGCCGAGCGCCTGCGCGAGGCCCGCGCTGTCATAGCGCGCGACCGGCAGGCCGCTGCACTTTTCAGGACCATCCAGCGCGAACGTGCCGATGATGGCGTGTCCTCCCGCCTTCACCGCTTGCTCAAGGCGCGCGACATAGGCGGCGCGATCCTTCTCGTCGGTGAGAAAGTGGAACGCCGCGCGATCGTGCCAGATGTCGTAGGCTTTCGCCGGCTCCCAGGCGGTCGCGTCCGCAACGATCCAGTGGACGCGATCGGCGCGGCTCTCCAGTCGCCGCCTCGCGGCCTCCAGCGCCGCAGCCGACAGATCGAGCACGGTGATGTCCGCGAACCCCTGCTCGACCAGATGATCCACCAGACGCGAAGCGCCACCGCCAATGTCGATGATGGCCGACGCATGCGTCGCGCCGGCCTGCACGATCAGTTCGAACGAAGGCGCGGGGCTTTGCTGAAACCAGCTGACTTCGTTCTCCCCCTTCGTGGTGTAGACCTTCTCCCAATGGGCCTGACGGCTCGCGCTCTCCATGACGCCCTCCTCGGCCAAGACCTGCATATCCAAGGCCCACGGCGCCGATCGCGCGAGGCGTAAATTGGCTACCGCGGCCTGATCTGCAACTCCAGCAATGCAAGTCGCTCCAGGGCGGTCGCGTCGCGCTCGCCCCGGTGGGCCGCGCGCAGGATCGCCTCGGCGAGAAATTGAACCTGGGTAGAACTCACCGGCTCGGGAAGCGAAGCGACCGCAGCGTCAAGCGCATCCCGCATCACCGAGATGACCTCAGGCGGAAACGACGCATTGGCGAAATCCTTCATGGCGGGGG
>DATCXE010000424.1:0-13123 GCA_036565985.1 Bradyrhizobium sp. | reverse complement strand
TAGGGCCGCTGGCGCGCAGCCGTGGACGGCTGCCGATCCCGTCCATCTGGCCCTTGATCTGCCGCTGCAATCCTGCCGCGCCTTCCACCGCGAAGACCTGGAACTTGACACTGGAGGAGCCGGCATTGACGACGAGGATGGTGTCCATGGCGATCACCCTGCGGCGATCGGCGCTTTGCGCCGTCGCGCGTTGGCGTAGAGCACGGCGACCGCGGCGGACGCCATCCGCGCCCGCGGCGAATCCGCGCGTGACGTCAGTACGATCGGCACGCGCGCGCCGAGCACGATGCCGGCACCGTCGGCGTGGGCGAAATAGGCAAGGTTTTTCGCCAGCATGTTGCCTGACTCGAGGTCGGGAACGACGAGGATTTGAGCGTGGCCGGCGACTTCCGACTTGATCCCCTTGATCCTCGCCGCTTCCACGTCGATGGCATTGTCAAACGCCAACGGTCCGTCCAGCACGGCGCCGGTGATCTGTCCGCGGTCGGCCATCTTGCACAGCGCGGCGGCCTCGATCGTGGAGGGAATCTTGGTGGTGACGGTCTCGACAGCCGACAGGATCGCTACCCGCGGCGTCGTGCCGAAGCCGGCCAGATTGTAGAGGTCGACCACGTTCTGGATGATGTCGCGCTTGCCGTCGAGGTCGGGGGCGATGTTGATGGCGGCATCGGTAATGAACAGCGTGTCGGCATAGGCCGGCACGTCCATGATGAAGACATGACTGATGCGCCGTTCGGTGCGCAGTCCGCCGACCTTCGCCGTGACGCTGCGCATCAGTTCGTCGGTGTGCAGACTGCCCTTCATCAGGGCTTCACCCTTCCCCTCGTGGATCATCTCCACCGCCTTCGCGGCGGCCGCCTCGCTGTGCGGCGCGTCGACGACGTCGTAGCCCGCGATGTTCAATCCAAATTTGGCGGCGGTATCCCTGATCTTGGCCGCAGGCCCCACGAGGATCGGCTTGATGATGCCGGCTTCCGCCGCATCGAGCGCGCCGCGCAGCGAACCCTCGTCGCAGGGATGCACGACCAGGGTCGGCACCGCCGGTACCCTCTTTGCCGCTGCGATCAGGCGATCGTATTTCGTCAGCGCTCCGCCGGCTTCGTTCATGACTTCGCTCCCAATAGCTGTACTGCGACCTATGACGCCTTCGCTTTCGGATCGAAGGTGACCGTGTTGCCCTGATCGTCGAGCCCGAACAGTTTGGCCACCTGCTTCAGGCGCGACGCCACCTCACCGGATATCGCCGCACCTGCGGACAGCACCTCCTGAATGGCAGCGAATGCCTTGCGGCGCTCGCCCTTGCTGTCGGGCAGAAGTTTGGGGATCGCCGCAAGGGCTGCTTCACGGTCGATCAGCAGCATGAAGAACTGCTCGCGGACCAGCATCTTGAACTCCGCGAGCGAGAGTCGCGACGACTCGTCGGTCCGGCGAATGTGCCGCAACGCTTCCAGGCTGCGTTCATCCACCATGCCGCGGGCCGAGCCGACATAGAGCAGCGCGCGGATGCCTGCCTCCCGCAGCCCTCCGGAACCGATCTTCGATTTCAGCTCCGCAATTCGAGCCTGCAGAAACTCCCGGTGTTTCGGGTCCATCTCGCGCCGGCGCGATATCTCAGACTGCGGATCGACGCCGACTGCGGCCTGCAGTGCGGGCGAACCATAGATAGAGAGGAACATCGCCTCGCTGAGGGACTCCTGCGAGTCGCGCCATTGATCGAGCGAACTGACGATCTGCTTTGACATCCGTTCCTGGAATGCGAGGAACGGATTGTCCGAGTCCACAGGCTTGCGCTCTTCGCGCGCCTTGTCGGCCATATCCTCCACAGCCCTCATCAGGGGATTCCGGCTGTTGAACGCATCAAATTGCAGCCGCAACGGATGCCATTTGCGCATCAGCTCCGCCATCTGGGGCGTCACCATCGACTTGACCCAGGGCTGCACGTATTTCCGGTAGGCATCGAGGTTTCGTTCCGAGACGCGCTTAGCGGTCTCGAAGCGCCGCTCATCCTCCGGAGAATTGCCGCCCATGGCCCTGATATCGTCGAGTGATCGCGCCTCGCAGCGCATCACCCACTGACCAACCGCAAGGTCGTCACTGGCCGTGTCGGGTCCCCTCGCCTCGAAGGTCGCTTCGTAAAGGCCGGGCGGCAGCACATCGATCAGGTCGATGTTGCTGGAGAACTCGGCGTGCTCCTTCTTGGCGACGCCGCCGGAGACGAAGATGCCGAGATGGCCGACGCTTTCGTGCACGGTGTAGACGATCGTCTGCCCATAGGCCCTGATCTCGTCGACATCGGCATAGAGGTCGAGAATCCAGTCCAGCGCCTGCTGCGGCGGGGTGACGTTGTCGCCCTTGGAGCAGAACACCACGATCGGCGAGCGGATGTTGCGCAGGTCCACCGCCGTACCGTCGGACATCTTGATATTGCCGGCGGCGAGATTGTTGCCGATGAAGAGCTCATCGACGATGAATTGGATCTCCTCGGCATTCAGATTGACATGCCCGCCCCACCACCGCTCGAATTCGAGATAGCGGTCGGCCTCGGTATCGACCTTGGAGTAGACGTTGTACTGCTTGGTCCACAGGGTGTTGGACGGGTTCTGGTTCTCGAAATTCTGAACCAGCCAGGCGCCGTCGAACTTGCCGGCGCCGAGGTCGCTGGACAATGCGGTCAACCAGCTGCCGCCGAGCAGGCCGCCGGAATAGCGCATCGGGTATTTGCCATGCACGCCCGCCCAATAGGCAAGCGGTGCCCCGGCAACAATCACCGGACCGAACAGCTCAGGCCGTAGCGAGGCAAGGATCATGATCGCCCAGCCGGCCTGACAGTTGCCGATGACGCAGGGTTTGCCGTCGGCCTCGGGGTGCCGCTCGATCACCTTCTCGATGAAGATCGCCTCGGCCCGCGCGATGCGTTCGATCGTCTGACCCGGCATCGGCTCGGGAAGGAAGCCGATGAAATAGCAGGGGTGCCCCGCCTTCATGGCGACACCGATCTCGCTGTCGGCCTTGAAGCCGCCGATGCCTGGGCCGTGACCGGCGCGCGGATCGACCACGATAAACGGCCGGCGCTTGAGGTCGATCTCGACGCCTTTCGGCGGGATGATCCGCACCAGCGCATAATTGACCGGCTGCTCCAGCTTGCGGCCGTCGATGATCAGCTCCGCCGCGTAACTCAGCACATGCGGCGCTGTCTGCGTGATATGCTCCCGATACTGGTCGCCACGCTGGCGCATGATGTCGAGGAACAGCACGCTGCGCTGCCCTGCGTCGACCATGTATTCCACGGCGTTGGCAACCATTCCTGACATTCCGTCGCCCAAACGTTGCGGTTTATCCAGAGACATCGTGTTCAACCCTTCTCCCAGCGTTACGAAATTGAAGGATGTCCGAGTCCGGCGAACGTTGATTTAGGTCAATCAAGTGCGCATCCGCGAAGCGTCAGTTGCACTGAATTTCGGCAGTCGGCTCCAGGAACCGCCCCCACGGCTTGATTCAAATCAACCCATCATGATGGAACGTCGTGTGCCGTGCGGACGGAGGGAACCCCGATGTCTGCGCCTGGCACCTACTCGGCTACCGAGCGCCTGCACGACGGCCGCGAAGTCGAAATTCGCGCATTGCGGCCCGACGACAAGGACGATCTGCTGGCGGCCGTCGGCCGCACCGGCACGCAGTCGTTGCAGCGCCGCTTCTTCGTGACGAAGCGCAGCTTCTCGGACAAGGAGATCGACTTCTTCACGAAGATCGATTTTGCCAGTCACGGCGCCCTCGTTGCGCTTGCCGAGGAGGACGGACGCAAGGTCATCATCGGCGGCGGACGCTGCATCATCACTGAACCCGGCAAGGCCGAGATCGCCTTTCTCGTCATCGACGACTATCAAGGACAGGGCCTAGGCTCATTGCTCATGCGTCACCTCGCGCTCATCGCCCGCAAGGCCGGGCTCACTGAGCTGATCGCCGAGGTTCTGCCGGAGAACACGGCGATGCGGAAGGTGTTCAGCAAATTCGGCTTCCAGGCCCGCCGCGGGCCGGATCCGCAGGTCGTGCATCTGGTGCTGGAGCTCTGAATTCGGGTTACGCGTGCCATCACAGCCCGCGAACCAGCTCAGTCCCCCACTGCGGTAGCGGTTGGCCGCGCCTCGGCATCAGCCCGCGCCGTCCTTGCATCGTCATCGCGTACCCATGCCGTCAACAGTTCCCAGGCCACAGCCAGGATGATCGGCCCGATGAAGAGGCCGACGATGCCGTGCGCCAGCGTGCCACCGACCACGCCGATAAAGATCACGAGCGAAGGCGTGGTCAGTCCGCGCCCCATCACGAGAGGCTTCAGCACATTGTCGGCCAGCGAGGCCGGCAGCAGCAACACGGTGAACAGCAGCGCGGCGGCGAACGATTTTGTGAACCACACCCAGATCAGAACGGGTATGACGATGACGGCCGATCCGATCTGCAGAATGCCCAGCATCATCACGGCAAAAGCGAGCAGCCCCGCACGGGGAACATCGGCCAGCTTGAAGATGATCCCGATCACCAGCGCCTGCGCGACCGCAATGCCGATGACGCCCTGCGATACCGAACGGATGGTCGCTCCCGCCAGCGCCAGAAAATCCTCGCTCCGCTCGGCGACCACCCGGGACAGGAAGCGCCGGCAAGCCGCTACCAGTCTTGGCCCCGCCGGAAACAGGAAGCCTGTCAGCGCGACAGCGATCAGGAATTTGACGGTTCCAACGCCGGCCGTGCCGGCAAAGCTCAACATCACTCCGGCGAAAGGCTTCAGATGCGGTGCGACTTCGCGCAACAACGCGCGAAAGTTGGTGGATGCCTGCTCCCACAGGGCGGCAAGCTGGGTGCCGACAATGGGCCAGTTTCTGACACCCGCGGGGGGCGAGGGAATTGCCAGCGTGCCGGCGCTGAGCTGCGCGGCGAATTCGCGAATCTCTTCCACAGCGCCGAGGCCGAGCCAGGTGGCAGGGCCGATGACGATCGCGAGATTGACGATGGTCAGGATGGCCGCAGCGAGCCTTGGGCGATTGCCGAGCAGCCGGGAAAGCCAGCCGAAAACCGGATAGAGCGCCACCGCCAGCACCACGCTCCAGGCGAGGATCGGAATGAAGGGCCGGATCACGATCAGTGACCAGTAGACCAGAAGCGCCAGCAGCGCGAGGCGAACGGCGAGCTGGATTTCATCCTCGCCCGCGAGCAGCTGACGGATCGTTCGCAAGGCGGCCGCTCCCTGTTTCTGTCGGCCGAGCGTATCCGACGCCCTCTCGCGCCCGGCTTGATTCAAATCAAGCCCCAAATCACCTCGCTCGCAGGATGTTAGTACCCGCGCCCGCCACTCCCGGATTTCGCCTTCGGGATGCGGCCGCCATTGCGATGAGCGAGCCGCCTGGCGGTATTGCGCTGGAAACGTCTGGATAGGCTCGAAAGCAAGATAATCGCACAGCCTGCCAATTCGGGAATTCTACCCCAGCGCAGCCCAAGCGTGGTCCTGAGCAAGAGGGCATCAACCTGGTGCAGGGAAACTGCGCGAACAAGCATGTAACCGAGAATCAAGACCGCGCATGCCAACGCGATTGCGCACTGGACCGACGTGAGTCGGGCAGAGAAAAGAATCCCGAAACTGAGCAAGATGGTCATGGCGACACCGACCTTGGTGACGGCGATCTGAACGCCCTGGCGATGCCAATACCACCCTTCATGGAATGCGGCTGCTCGCCCGAAATTGGTGAGGGTTGGCTGCAGCTGAAGCAACTCCGAGACGCCGAGCAATGCCAGAAGGACCGCAATCGCCTTCCATGCACGGGGCTCAAGCGATCCGACGCCAACACCTATTGCCGTTGCGCGGCAGCTATAGGCGCACCAAAGATACAGAGCAGCCGTGATCCACGATCCGAGGCTTGGCATCACGTCGCTAGCTCCAGACATTGGGGACGAACGGATCCATCAGTTGCGGCACTCAAGGCAAACTGACGCAAATGCGCGCGACGTGGTCGTAGCCGGTTTGCTGGATTGGGAGAATGGTCATGGCCCGCACGGCTGGCCAATCCGGCGCTGATTGCGGACGACGGCGATGCCGCGAGGCTCAGGGTTTTGGACCCACAGCGGACAGACGGACCCGGAATGGCGTAGAGCGCCTTCCGGCGCCCTTGATTTTCTTCCTCATTTCGAGGGGGATTTTTGGTCGGAGCGAGAGGATTTGAACCTCCGACCCCTAGTCTCCCAGACTAGTGCGCTAACCGGGCTGCGCCACGCTCCGATGCCGTTCCATTAGCTGCGATCAGGGTCCGGCGCAAGGCGCGATCCGCCTCCTTGGGGGCAGCGGCGGGCCGGTTCCTTAGCCCCTCAGCTGTCCTTCATCGCGCTATCGAGCAATTGGCGGCAGGCGACCAGTTCCTGCAGCACCCGCTCGAGGCGCTCGCGATCGACGCCGCCCGCCGGACCGGACTTGCCCTTGGCCGGGGGCAATACGATGCCGTCCTCGTCGGTATCGACGAAGCGGTAGTCGATCTCGTTGTCGGCGTCTTCGGTCTCGTAATCTTCGTCGTCGGCATCGACGGTCGGGGTCTCGCCCTCCTCGGGCTCCTGCAGGCTGAGACCGATCGCCTCCTCGACCGCGCCGAAGCTGACGGCCGAAGCCTGGTCGGCAAGTCCCTGCACCGATTTGATGCCGTGCTCTTTCAGGATCCGCTGCACACCGCGGATGGTGTAGCCCTCGCCGTACAGCAGGCGGCGAATGCCCTTGAGCAGATCGACATCGTCGGGACGGTAGTAGCGCCGCCCGCCGCTTCGCTTCATCGGCTTGATCTGGGCGAACCGCGTCTCCCAGAACCGCAGCACGTGCTGCGGGATGTCGAGCTCTTCAGCGACTTCGCTGATGGTACGGAACGCATCCGGCGCCTTGTCCAAATGCTCGCTCCTTCAACTGATCGGGTTTGTGAAAACGATAAACGCAGTCTCGCTACAAGGTCTGCTCGTCGACCTTGCCTTCGCCGTTGCCCGGCGCATGACCGTTGATCCGCTGCTTCAGAATAGCAGAAGGCTTGAACACCATCACGCGCCGCGGCGAAATCGGCACTTCGGTACCGGTCTTCGGGTTACGTCCGATACGCTGACCCTTCTTGCGCACCATGAACGAACCGAACGACGACAGCTTTACCGTCTCGCCCTTCTCCAGGCAGTCGGTGATTTCTTTCAAAACGAGCTCGACAAACGCAGACGATTCCGTTCGCGACAGGCCCACCTTCTGGTAGACCGCCTCGCATAGATCGACGCGTGTGACTGTTTTTCCGGTCCCGGTCATCGCCTGCCCCACACTCTCGGCGAACAATTTATTCTCTGAAATTATGAGGTTAGCACGCAATGGTCAACAGCGACCATCATGCAGACGCATGGAACATGTCTACAATTTTAATCAGTATTGTTGCGCTGCGCCTACCAGCGCACGAGCGCGGAACCCCAGGTAAAGCCACCTCCCATGGCCTCGAACAGCACCAAATCGCCCTTCTTCACGCGCCCGTCCCTGACGGCGACACCCAGCGCCAGCGGAATCGACGCCGCTGACGTGTTGCCGTGCTGGTCGACCGTCAACACCACTTTCTGCGGTGCAATATGAAGCTTGTGCGCCGACGCATCGATGATTCGCTTGTTGGCCTGATGCGGAATGAACCAGTCGATTGATTCGGCTGTCGCGCCGGTTGCATTGAATGCATCGACGATCACGTCGGTGATCATGCCGACCGCATGCTTGAACACTTCGCGGCCCTCCATCCGGAGATGACCGACGGTCCGGGTCGTCGAGGGGCCGCCGTCGACGAAGAGCTTCTCCTTGTGCCTGCCGTCCGAGCGCAGATGCGTCGTCAGCACGCCGCGATCGGAAGGGGCCCCCGGCTGATCCTGCGCCTCGAGCACGATCGCACCTGCGCCGTCGCCGAACAGCACGCAGGTGCCGCGGTCGTTCCAGTCGAGAATGCGCGAGAACGTCTCCGCACCGATCACCAGCGCGCGCTTGTAGGCGCCGGAGCGCAGGAAATTGTCGGCGGTGGCGAGCGCAAAGACGAAGCCGGAACACACCGCCTGCAGATCGAAGGCCGCACCGTGATGGATGCCCAGCCCGTTCTGCACCGCGACCGCGGTTGCAGGGAAGGTATTGTCCGGCGTTGACGTCGCCAGCACGATCAGGTCGATCGCCTGGGCATCGATGCCGGCGTGTTCGAGCGCGGCGCGCGCGGCGTTGATCGCGAGGTGCGAGGTAAACTCGCCTTCGGCCGCGATGTGGCGCTGCTTGATGCCGGTCCGCTGAACGATCCACTCGTCCGACGTATCAATACGGGCCGCCAGTTCCGCATTGGTCAGCACCTTCTGCGGCAGATACGAGCCGCAGCCCAGCACGACCGAACGTTTAGCAGTCACGAGACAACCTCCTGCGCGGTCTGCGCTTGAGAAAGCGCACCGCCGTCGCGATTAAGCATCTGAATGATCTTGGTGAGGAGATCGCAGCGGACCATCTCATAGCCACCATCGACCGCATAGGCAAAGCCTTCGGCGCTGATTCCGCCATGACTTTTCACAACCACGCCCTTCAAGCCAAGCAGCACACCAGCGTTGGACTTGTTGGGGTCCAGCTTGTCCCTTAGCGCCTTGAATGCCTTGCGGGCAAACAAATAGCCGATCTGCGCCAGCAAGCTCGACGACATGGCGCTGCGCAGAAACTCGGCCATCTGCCGCGCCGTGCCTTCCGACGCCTTGAGCGCGATGTTGCCGCTGAAGCCTTCCGACACGATCACGTCAGCCGCGCCCGCGCCGATGCCGTCCCCCTCGACGAAGCCGATATAATTGAGCTGGGGCAAGTTCATTGCCCGCAGCTTTTCGGCGGCCTCGCGGATTTCCTCGTGACCCTTGATTTCCTCAACGCCGATATTGAGGAGGCCGACCGTCGGCCGCTCGATGTTGAACAGCACGCTGGCCATCGCGCTGCCCATCACCGCCAATGCCACCAGGTGCTGCGCGTCACCGCCGATGGTGGCCCCGAGATCCAGCACGACCGATTGGCCGCGCGCCGTCGGCCATACTGCAGCGATCGCCGGGCGATCGACGCCCGGAAGGGTGTGCAGATGAAAGCGCGCCATCGCCATCAGAGCGCCGGTATTGCCGGCGGAAACCGCAACATCCGCCTCGCCCCTTTTCACGGCGTCGATAGCAAGCCACATCGACGAGGTCTTGCGGCCACGGCGCAACGCCTGACTCGGCTTTTCATGCATGCTGACGGTCACGTCGGTATGCACCACACGTGAGACTGCCTTCAGCGCCGGAAAGCCGGCGAGTTGCTCGTCAATCAGCTTGCTGTCGCCAAAGAGCAGGAATTCGCTGTCGGGATGCCGGGTTAATGAAATTGCAGCGCCGGGAATGACGACCGATGCGCCGAAATCGCCACCCATGGCGTCAAGCGCGATTCGAACCTTTTGAGGCATGAACGTCCCGGAAACCTGATCTCTTGCGGCCCTCGCAGAGCCGGCCGCACACTGGAAAGGGACCGCCGAAGCGGCGCTCGGCAAAACGCACCCCCGCGCCTCCGCCGGGCCGCGACAATAGCGTGTCCCCGTCCCGACACAACCTCTTGACCACGGTCTTTTGGCAGTCCGAGGCAAGCCGGCCCGGAATCGAGAATGCACAATATAATTATGTAATACAATGGCTTGTGCACAATTCTTCGCGACGCGCCCGAACGACCTCAACCGAATGTGGCCGAGCTATCCACTTAAACTGGAGGCTACTTGCCCTTGGGCTTCTTTGCGCTGCGCTTTTTCGGTTTGACCTTCAGCGCCTTGAGCGCCGCAAACGGGTGGTCCTCGGGGTCAGCGGCTTCAACCGGGGCTTCAAACACGGCGTCGGGTTTACGCGGATAGGGATCGAGGGCGAGATACAGCGCATCGGTGGCCACCTTGCCGAGATCGATAACTCCGTTCTCGATCGGCTCCGGCGGGTCCGGCGTCTCGCCGTCAGTATGCTCGGCCTCGTCGACCAGCGCCGCCATTTGCGGGACCTGCTCCGGCGGCGCGAAAATCAGATCAATCGCCTCGTCGATGTCGCTCTCCATCGGCTCCAGCGTCACCACGCAGGTTTGCCCGACCCGCGCCCGCACCTGCCCCGACACGTGAAAGCGTCCACCGCTTTTTGGCGTCACGTCGAACGAGGCCTGCGCCGACAGTACTTCGCGCAGACCACCGATGTCGGCGATCGCATCGCATATCGCCCGGTCAGCCTCGATGTCACGATGCAGGCCGGTATCCGGGATCTGCGCGACCGCAACGGGGACGCGCCACGGGTCCGGCTTCTCTGTCGTTCCGCTCTTGCTCATTGTTGCACGCCCGCATTGTCAGGCACAGGAAACCTGCCCGAACCACTCGCCAGCGTCGCCTCATCCATGCCGTCCAAGGCGGCCATCGCGGCCTCGGCATAGGCCGCAAGCAGGCGCGCCTTCTCGATATTCTCGCCGTTCAGGACATTCTTGCAAAGCGCCTGCGCCAGCGCCTCGCGGCCGTCGGCGAGCGCGAGGTCATAGGCCGCCGTCCGGCCGTAAAACGCTTCGCCGAAGGCCTGCATGCGCTTGGGCACCGTGAGGTCGCCGACACCCATTTCGCGCAGATTGTCGTCCATATCGTTGCAGAAATGGTCGAACAGCGCCTGCGACAGCGCAGCACCGCCCTCGGCCGATTTCAGCCGCCGCAACACCAGCCACAAATGCAGCAGAAGCAGGTCGAATCGGCCGTTAACCGTGTCCGGCACCGCAAGGGCCCGGTAAAACAACGGTTCTCGCGCCTGCGTCACGATCATGCCATAGATGGCCTCGATGGTGCCGCGCAAGGGCGACCGGGATTTCCTGAAGTGATTGAACGGCCAGAGCATTGTGGGTTCCGCAAGCGAGCCCCGAAGGTTTGGTCCCCGGCCCGCGCATGTTGCAATCCTGCGTGCTGCCCGGTACGTCAACGCACCGCGCGATGCAAGAGGACGAGCAGATTCCCGTAATGACCGAGACGAGCCATTTGAGCACCCGCGTGCCCTCGCCGCGCCGCCAGGGCGCGCGCTGGCGCACCCTTGCGGCCATGGCGTTGGTCTGCGCCGCGCTGGGAGGCTGCACCGGTGAGCAGTTCCAGAAGGGCTATATCCTGCCGCCCAACGCGCTGGAACAGATCCCGATCGGCGCCAGCCAGGATCAGGTGCTGATCGTGATGGGAACGCCCTCCACGGTCGCCACCCTGAACGGCGAGGTATTCTATTACATCTCGCAGCGCTCGGAGCGCAAAGTCGCGTTCATGAACCAGCAGGTCGTCGACCAGCGGGTGATCGCGATCTATTTCGACAAGAACCGCCAGGTGCAGCGGCTCGCCAACTATGGGTTGCAGGACGGCAAGATCTTCGACTTCATCAGCCGCACCACGACCACGTCGGGCCAGGAACTCAGCTACCTGACGCCGCTGTTCAAACTGCTCAGTTTTAACTAGCCCTTAGCTCTGTTCCGCGGTGCGGAAATCCTGCGCCAAGTCGCCCGCTTGCCCTTCGTGCGCGCGCTGCCTACGCTTCCTGGAGGAACATACGATTCCAGCAGGGAGTGAACTTGTGACCAAAAGAACCTTTTCGCGACGCCGCGTTCTGACCGGGGCCACCGCCATTTCCGCCGCAGCGATTCTGCCGCGTGCGAGCTACGGCTCCGACTGGCGGCCGACCGAAACCGTCCGCCTCATCGTGCCGGCCGCAGCCGGCGGCAGCACCGACGTGATGGGTCGGCTGCTGGCGGCGCATCTGCAAACCGCCTGGGGCCAGTCGGCGGTCGTTGAAAACCGCTCGGGCGGCGGCGGCACCATCGGCACCGCCGAAGCCGTGCGGAGCAAGGCCGACGGCCACGTCATCCTGGTCGGCAATCCCGGTCCGAACGCGATCGCCTACAGCATCTTCCGCAACATGACCTACAAGGCCGACCAGTTGCAGCCGGTCAGCAACATGATCCGGATTCCGAACATCATATCGGCGCATCCCTCCACCGGCATCAAGACGATCGGGGAGTTGATCGCCTACATCAAGGCCAATCCGGACAAGCTGACCTACGGCTCCTCCGGAGTCGGTCAGAGCCCTCACCTCACCGGCGCCTGGTTCCTGCAACTCACCAACCTGAAGATGGTGCACGTGCCGTTCCGCGGCGCAGGCCCTGCGCTGCAGGCGGCGCTGGCCGGCGATATCCAGATCCTGTTCGATAACCTCTATCCGACGCTGCCGCAGACGCAGGACGGCAAGCTCACCGCGCTCGCCGTGACGAC
This sequence comes from Bradyrhizobium sp., assembly GCA_036565985.1. Lineage (GTDB taxonomy): Bacteria > Pseudomonadota > Alphaproteobacteria > Rhizobiales > Xanthobacteraceae > Bradyrhizobium. Next base: position 809 of record DATCXE010000424.1, on the reverse strand, counting down.
AACGGAGCGCAGCGCACTGGCGCCGACCGTTCCGACCATGCGGGAGAGCGCGCCCGAACTGGCGAAGTTCGACGTCTCATCCTGGTTCGGCATATTCGTGCCGAAGGCCACGCCCGCTCCCGCTGTCGAAGCGCTCAACAAGGAGATCAAGGCAATGCTGGCGCGCGACGACATCAAGACCACCATCGGCAAGATGGGCGCAACTGGCGACTGGGGCACGCCGCAGCAATTTTCCGACTTCGTGCAGGCGGAAACACTGAAGTTCGGCGAGATCATCAAGCGCGAAGGCCTGCAGATGGACGCGGGCTAAGGGGGCACTTGTGCTTCCGGTCAGGATGACTTGTTGATCTTCTTGATCTTGGCATCGGTGGCTTCAATCGACGTCGCCAATTCCAGGATCGCTTTCGACAGCAATTCGGCGGCCTCCTTCTGATCCTGCGACTTGGAGGCGCGGAGCGCATAGTTTCGGGCGGATGACAGCGACATCGATCAATCTCCATGTTGTCCGCCAGTCTCTGCGGATTCGTTGAACGTGCTGGTGGTTTAGCTTCAACCTGCACAGAATCAAAAACCCCGCGGCTCGCACCGCGGGGTTTTTCTTTTCGTTCAGCGTCTCGCCGCTCAGTGCGCGAGGATCGCCAGCAGCAGCAGCGCCACGATGTTGGTGATCTTGATCATCGGGTTGACCGCGGGGCCCGCCGTATCCTTGTAGGGGTCGCCGACGGTGTCGCCGGTCACGGCCGCCTTGTGGGCGTCCGAACCCTTGCCGCCAAAGTGGCCATCTTCGATGTACTTCTTGGCATTATCCC
>DATCXE010000403.1:0-7884 GCA_036565985.1 Bradyrhizobium sp. | reverse complement strand
GCGGGCCGTTGCCACGGCACCCGAGCCAGCTCTACGAAGCCGGCCTCGAAGGCATCCTGCTGTTTGCAATTCTGGCGGTCATGATCCGGATGGGCGCCCTGAAACGGCCGGGCCTGATCCTGGGCAGCTTCATCGCGATCTACGGTCTTGCCCGCATTACCGGCGAATTCTTCCGCGAACCGGATCCCCAGCTTGGATTTTTGTGGGGCGGGCTGACCATGGGTATGCTGCTGTCGGTGCCGATGATCATTGCCGGAGCCATCCTGATCGTGACGGCATGGCGCCGCGAGGCGCGTGGGCAGATGCAAGAGCCAGTTCAGGGCAGGCCGTGACCGAATTTTCGCCGCTGGAATTGGAGATCAGGAGGCTGATCAAATCGTCCGGACCGATGCCGGTCTGGCGATACATGGAACTGTGCCTCGTTCATCCCGAGCACGGCTATTACGTGTCGCGCGATCCGTTGGGCCGCGAGGGCGATTTCACCACCGCTCCCGAAGTCAGCCAGATGTTCGGCGAGTTGATCGGGCTATGGGCGGCGTCGGTCTGGAAGTCGATCGGCTCTCCGCCGGCGCTGCGGCTGGTCGAACTCGGCCCCGGCCGCGGCACCATGATGGCGGACGCGCTGCGCGCGCTCCGGGTGCTGCCGCCACTCTATCAGTCGCTCAGCATCCACCTCGTCGAGATCAATCCGGTGCTGCGCGAGAAACAGCAGGCGACGTTGTCGGGCGCGCGCAACATCACATGGCATGACCACCTCGACGAGGTGCCCGAAGGTCCTGCCATCATCCTTGCCAACGAATATTTCGACGTTCTGCCGATCCATCAGGTGGTGAAGCGCGAGGCCGGCTGGCATGAGCGCGTGGTCGACATCGATGGCGACGGCAATCTGGTGTTCGGCTTCGACGTCGAGCCCTTGCCGCGCTTCGAAGTGCTGCTGCCGCCGCTGGTGCGTGCGGCCCCGATCGGCGCCGTGTTCGAATGGCGTCCGGACGCCGAGATGATGAAGATCGCAGCACGGATTCGCCACCAGGACGGCGCGGCACTGATCATCGATTACGGTCATCTGCGCAGCGATGCCGGCGACACCTTCCAGGCCATCGCGCGCCACAGCTATGCCGATCCGCTGAAAAATCCCGGCCAGGCCGACGTGACAGCGCATGTCGATTTCCAGGCGCTGGCGCGCGCGGCTGAAGATGTCGGCGCGCGCGTCCATGGCCCGGTGACGCAAGGCGAGTTCCTCAAGCGGCTCGGCATCGAGACCCGTGCCGTCGCACTGATGGCTAAAACCACGCCGGAGATTTCCGCCGATATTTCGGGCGCGCTGAAGCGGCTGATCGACAGCGGCCGCGGCGGCATGGGCTCGATGTTCAAGGTGCTGGCGATCACCGAACCAAATCTCATGTCGGTCGCAGGCATCAGCGACGAGCCGCCGGAACCGGAGCGCGAAACACAATGACATTCGGATCGTCGCTGCTCGCGGCCATTCCCGGCTTGCGCCATGCCTTCTTCACCCGCGAGGGCGGGGTATCCGGCGAAATCTACGAGAGCCTCAATGGCGGCCTCGGTTCGAACGATGATCCCGCCAATGTCCTGGAAAATCGCCGCCGGATGGCCGAGCAGATGGGCGTTGTGCCGGAGAACCTCATCAGCGTGCACCAGGTCCACTCCCCAGATGCTGTGGTGGCGACCGGACCATGGCCTGATGACACCCGCCCCCGCGCCGATGCCATCGTCACGCGCACGGAAGGCATCGCCATCGGCGTTACCGCCGCCGATTGCGGTCCGATCCTGTTTGCCGACGCAGGTGCACGCGTGATCGGCGCCGCCCATGCCGGCTGGAAGGGCGCGCTGACAGGCGTGGTGGAATCCACCATCGAGGCGATGGAGAAACTCGGCGCCGACCGCAGCGGCATCGTCGCGGCCATCGGCCCCCTGATCCGCCAGCACTCCTACGAGGTCGGCGGCGAATTCGTCGAACGCTTTCTCGATGCCGACGGCGAGAACAAATCGTTCTTCATCCCATCGGTGCGCGCGGGCCATGCAATGTTCGACCTCGCCGGTTTCATCCGCATGCGGCTGGAGAATGCCGGCGTGCTGATGATCGACGACATCGGCGTCGACACCTATTCCGACGAGCGCTTCTTCAGCTACCGCCGCTCGGTGCACCGGAAGGAGCCGGATTACGGCCGCCACGTTCACGCGATCGCGCTGACCAGCGAGTAATTCGCTACCTCGCCCGCAATGCGGCGTGAATCGGGCGAACCGGACGCGAGTTTACTTTTTGCCGAGACCGTGCGCCGCCTGCCCTAGACCTTAACGCATTTTAACGATATCGCAGGGGTGATGTCGCACACCATCGCTTCCCTGTTTCAGAACAAGACAATTGCGGCGCGCGCGGCCGTTGCGGCGGCGCTTCTGGTCGCGGCTGGCGCGCTCGGTGGCTGTGCCGGTGGCGGCGCCGCCAACAATTCGTATGCGATGGCAACGACCGGTGCCGGTGGTGGTTCGACCGTGGCGTTCGAATCGATCGACGGTCCGCCGCCCCAGGTGTTCGACCGCATGGTCAGCGTACTCGACAGCGAATCGAAACTACGAAATCTCTCGATCGTCTCCCGCGAAGGCGGCGCTTCCTATCGCGTGCGCAGCTATCTCTCGGCGCAGGTGGTGCGCGGACGGACCGTGATCGCATGGGTCTGGGACGTCTACGACAGCAACCAGCAACGCGCGCTGCGGCTTTCCGGCGAAGAGCCGGGCGGCAAGTCCGGGCGTGACGCCTGGGCCGCGGCCGACGACCTCGTGCTGCGGAAGATCGCGCAAGCCGGTTTCAGCGGCCTTTCGAGCATGATCAACGGAACCCCGGACGCAGCACCTGCTCCCGCCCCGGCCCGCCATAATGGTCCCGCGGTCGCGAGTGCGGAAGAGATCGTACCCGCTCAGGATGCACCCAGCGTCGTCGCGCTCGGCTTCAGCGCCCAATGAAGGCGCCCCGCAAAGTCCCGGAACGGCCCATTTTTGGTCGGGAAAACGGCGGCAACGGGTTGCCAGCCAAGCCCCCTGCCTGATATCTCCTCGCCCATCGAAACGCGCCGGTTTCCCGAGGAATTCTCGATATGCTGAACGTCGTATCCAGCAAGGCGCGAGGAGAAGCGTCGATGGCGGCCAAGAACGGCTCGATCAAGCTGGTCGCCGGAAATTCCAATCCCGTGCTGGCCCAGGAAATCGCCAACTGGCTGCACATGCCGCTGACGAAGGCCAGCGTCCGCCGGTTCGCCGACAACGAGATTTTCGTCGAGGTTTTGGAGAACGTGCGCGGCTCGGATGTCTACATCATCCAGTCGACGTCGTTTCCGGCCAACGACCATCTGATGGAATTGCTGATCATTACCGATGCGCTACGCCGCTCGTCCGCGCGCCGCATCACCGCGGTGATCCCCTATTTCGGTTACGCCCGGCAAGACCGCAAGGTCGGCTCTCGCGCGCCCATATCTGCCAAGCTGGTCGCCAACCTGATCACCCATGCCGGCGTCGACCGCGTCATGACGCTCGACCTGCATGCCGGCCAGATCCAGGGTTTCTTCGACATTCCGACCGACAATCTCTACGCCTCGCCCGTGATGGTGCGCGACATCAAGGAACGCTTCGACCTCGCCAACGTCATGGTGGTGTCGCCCGACGTCGGCGGCGTGATTCGCGCGCGCGGGCTTGCCAAGCGCATCAACACTTCCCTCGCCATCATCGACAAGCGCCGCGAGCGCGCCGGCGAATCCGAGGTCATGAACGTGATCGGCGATGTCGCCGGATTCACCTGCATCCTGATCGACGACATCGTCGATTCCGGCGGCACGCTGGTGAACGCCGCCGATGCGCTGCTCGCAAACGGCGCCAAGGACGTCTACGCCTATATCTCCCATGGCGTGCTGTCCGGGGGTGCTGCGGCACGCATCGCCGGCTCGCGGCTGAAGGAACTCGTCATCACCGACTCGATCCTGCCGACCGAAGCCGTCACCAAGGCCGCCAATATCCGCACGCTCTCGATCGCGCCCCTGATCGCGGAAGCAATCAGCCGCACCGCGGCGGAAGAGTCAGTGTCGAGCCTGTTCGACTGAACTGTCATTCCGGGGCGATGCGAAGCATCGAACCCGGAATCTCGAGATTCCGGGTCTGGTCCTTCGGACCATCCCGGAATGACGGTCGCCAAGAAAGCCCGCATTTTTTGGACTGTCATTCAAACCCCGGCCGCGGCACCAGGTTCATCAGCATGTTGGCGTAGCCGCCGTCGACCATGATCTCGTCGCCGTTGACGTAGGACGAGCGGTCGCTGGCGAGGAACAGGATCACATCGGCCATGTCCTGCGGCATGCCGACCCGCCGCAGCGGCACCACCGCAGAGCGGCGCTCGGTCACCCCAGGCGTATCGTAGAAGGCCTGGCTCATCGGCGTGATCACCATGCCGGGGCTGACGACGTTGCTGCGGATGCCGTGCGGGCCCCATTCATTGGCGAGTTGCCGCGACAGCATGATCACCCCGGCCTTGCTGACCTTGTAGGCGCCACTCTGCCCCTGCGCGTTGCTACCGGCAATCGACGACACATGAACCAGGCTGCCGCTGCGATGCGCGCGCATCTGCCGGCCGAAGACTTGCGCGCAGAGGAAGTAGCCGGTCAGGTTGACGGCGAGAACGCTGTTCCATTCGGCAAGAGACAAGGCGTCGAGTGCGCCGGGACGCAGGATGGCCGCGGTGTTGACCAGCACGTTGCAGGCCCCGAGCGATTTCTCGATTGTTTCGGATGCGGCGGTGACACTCTCGACGCTGGTGGTGTCACAGCTAACCACGAGATGGCCATCGCCCAGTTTGCGCAGTTCAGCTTGTGTACCTTCGAGCCCGCGTTCGTCACGATCGATCGCCGCCACGCGGGCGCCGGCGCTGGCGAAGCTGACGGCGGTAGCGCGACCAATGCCGCCGCCGCCACCCGTCACCACACAGACGCGGCCTGAAAGGCCAAGCCAATCCGACGAATCCTGCCCGCTCATGTTCGATCACTCTTGGCTGGTGAACTGATGCCGGAAAGCATAGCCGAAAGCGCAAGCGGACCAAGCGGGATTCGGGTGTGGACGCGGTCGGCTCAATCCGGTCTACGCACTGCGGCCCCTCCACGTCATTGCCAGGAGCTCTGCGACAAAATTGCAGAGCAATTTTGCGCTGAAGCGACGAAGCAATCCATCTCGCCGCGGAAGAAAGAGTGGATTGCTTCGCTTCGCTCGCAAATGACGGCGGAACCCGCGGTGACGGACGGGCTGGCAACGAAGGTCGCTAGACTGCGCCGGTCAGCTTGCCCAACCAGCCCTTCGGCGCCGCTTCTGCAGGGGTCGCTTCCGTCCCGCCGACAACCTGTCCGAACGACGCAAAGAACTCGCCCGCCAGTTTCTTTGCGGTGGAATCGATCAGCCGCGCGCCGAGTTGGGCGAGCTTGCCGCCGATCTGGGCGTCGACATCGTAGTGCAGCACCGTCACATCGGGCCCTTCGGCTTCGAGGCGCACCGTCGCGCCACCTTTTGCGAAGCCGGCGACGCCGCCGGAGCCCTCGCCCGAGATACGATAAGCGTTCGGCGGGTCGAGATCGGACAACGTCACCTTGCCGCTGAAGGTCGCCTTCACCGGCCCGACCTTGAACACGACGGTCGCAGTCATTTCAGTCGGCGAGGACATTTCGAGGGACTGACAGCCGGGAATGCACTGCTTCAATATCTCGGGATCGTTGAGCGCGGCCCAGACCTTTTCCTTCGGCGCCGGGATGCGCTGGCTGTCATTCATCTGCATGATTAGGTCCTTATCTGGTTGCAACAGGCTTGGCCGCGCGCTGGCCGCGGCGGCGTTCGACGGTAATCTCGGCGAGGATCGACATTGCGATCTCCTCGGGCGTGATCGCGCCGAGATCGAGGCCCGCCGGGGCCTTGACGCGATCGATCGCCTCAGGCGCGATGCCACCGGCGACGAGCTTTTCGCGCAACGCGATCATCTTGCGTCGGCTGCCGACGAAGGCGTGATATTCGGCGTTAACGGCAATGGCCTGCCTGAGCGCGGCTTCATCGCCCTTGCCCTGGGTCGAGACCACGACGAAGCGGCGCGCGTCGTTGAGATAGCGCGGCTCGAAGCCGTCGATCACGACATGCGCATCGGGCTGGTCCGCTCGATCGGCCGCGGGCGCGGCCAGCGTGACGTGATAGCCGAGCTGCCGTGCCTGCGCGGCCAGCGACATCGCCACCGGGCTCGCGCCGAAGATCAGCAGCGAGGGATGCGGCAGCACCGGCTCGACGAAGATGTCCATGGTGCCCTTGCTCGGGCACATGTTGCTGGCGAAGCGGATGCCTTCACGATTCTCTCCCGGCTTGACGCCGAGTTCGGCCAGCATGTCTTCCGGCTGCACCGACACCATGCGCGGCTCGCCATCGGCCAGCGCTTCGCGCGCCGCCTTCAGCACCGCCCCGCGGGCGCAGCCGCCGCCGATCCAGCCCGCGACGATCGTACCGTCCGGGCGGATGATCGCCTTGGCGCCCGCCTTTGCCGCGGTCACCGATACGGTGCGAACCACCGTCGCCAGCGCGAACGCCTGCTCGGCGGATTTCATCTGCGCCACCAGATCCATCACTTCGACATGAGCGGTCATCGGACGCTCCATCAGAGCTTTGCGAGGTAAGGTTCGAGCGCGGTCAGGCTTTTCAGCGTATTGGCCGGCGCGTAGAGATCGACATGCGGCAGCGCCGCCTTGATGCCCCTGGCTTCCGGCGAATAGCCCTGCCACGCCATCATCGGGTTGAGCCAGACGATGCGACGGCAACGACGGCCGAGCGCCGCCATTTCACGCCCGAGCAAGGCGGCGTCGCCGGTCTCGTAACCGTCGGAGACGATCATCACGACGGTGCGGGAATGGATCACCCGCGCGGCGTGCCAGCGGTTGAAGGTCTGCAGGCTCTCGCCGATCCGGGTACCGCCGCCGGTGCCTTGCGCCATGATCGACAACCGGTCGAGCGCGCGCGCCGCGTCCTTCTCCTTCATCGCGTCGGAGACGTGAGCGAGCCTGGTGTGGAACAGGAAGGCCTCGGCCTCGCGAAACTCGTCGAGGATGCCGTGGATGAAGCGCAGGAACACGCCGGTGTACATGCTCATCGAGCCGGAGGCATCGAGCAGGATGACGAGCCGCAGCGGCTTCTCCTTGCGTTGCCGCCTGACGAGGTCGATCGGGACGCCTCCATGGCTGATATTGCCGTGAATGGTGCGGCGCAGATCCAGCCGATAGCCGCGCCGCCGCGCCAGATCGCGCCGCGTCAGCCGGGTGCGCATCGCGCGTGCAAGGCGCGCGGCGGCTTCGTGCGCCTGCTCGATTTGTTCGGGATCGGCCAGTTTGCGGAAATCAACCTCTGCCAGATTGTCGGCGCGCGAGGCCCCCTCCATGCGGCCTTCACCGCCGCGATCGGCGCCACCCTCGTCCGTGGACGGCATCTGATCCGTCGCCGTATCGCCACTGGCGCGCTGGCTGCCGGCCAGGCTCTTGAGCGATGGATTGTTCGCGGCCTTCGAGGAGCCCGATGTCATCGACCGCGACCGCACGCGCCTGCCGAGCCAGAACGCGTCAAAGATGCCGTCGAATTTTTCCCAGTCGGACTTGCGCGCCGAAAACAAATGCTTGAACGCCGAACGCAGCAGGCCGGGCTTGGCCGCATAGCCCGCCGTCATCAATTCGGCTGCGTCCTGGCCCTCGGCAAGACCTACCGCGAATCCGCTGTCGCGCAGGGTTTTCAGAAACGCGGCCAGCCGTGACGAGACCAGGCGCGAGACTTCGTCGAGTTCTTCGTAACCGGGATTGGCGCCGCAGCAGCTCATGCGAC
>DATCXE010000372.1:0-7557 GCA_036565985.1 Bradyrhizobium sp. | reverse complement strand
CCGGACGGCGGCGCGGCCGAGGCGGTCGTTGTGCCGGGCGGCGGGCCGCCTGGCAGCACCACCACGCGGGTTCCGACCTTGGCGCGCTCGAACAGGTCGGAGACGTCCTCGTTCAGCATGCCGATGCAGCCCGACGAGACGAACTTGCCGATGGTCGAGGGCTGGTTGGTGCCGTGAATGCGGTAGATGGTCGAACCCAGATACATCGCCCGGGCGCCGAGCGGATTGCCCGGACCACCCGCCATGAAGCGCGGCAGGTAGGGCTGACGCTCGATCATCTCGGTCGGCGGATGCCAGTCCGGCCACTCGGCCTTGCGAGTGATCTTCTGCACGCCGTTCCAGGTGAAGCCGTCGCGGCCGACGCGGACCCCGTAGCGAATCGCGCGGCCACCGCCGAGCACGTAATAGAGGTGGGTATTGGACGTATCGACCACGATGGTGCCCGCGGGCTCCTTGGTGGCGAAGCTGACTTCCTGGCGGCGCAGGTTGGGCGGCAACTGCGCAGGCGCAGCATCCGGCTGCTCTTCCGGCGGCAGCGCGGCAAGCTGCACCGGCCTGCCGTCAGCCCCGACCGCGGGTTGCTGCGGTTGCGGGACCGCTCCGGTGGCGCCGATGCCTCCCGGCGGACGCAAGCCGTCGCGATCGTCGTTGGGATACACGATGCCGCCGCCGGGAATACGACTGTCGCTGCGGTCCGAATAGGCCGGCTGCGGCGAACCGGCAGGACGGTCGGCATAGATCACCGCCGGCGGGCCGGCGGGCCGGCCGTAACGCGGGTCATCGGGAGAAAGAACGGGCCCTGTCGGCATCGGTGCGCCGCGGTCCGAGTAAACCGGGGCGGTGGCCGGACGGCCATAGCGCGGGTCATCGGGAGACAGGATCGGGCCTGTGGGCATCGGCGCGCCACGGTCCGAATAAACCGGTGCACCGGCCGGACGGCCATAGCGCGGATCGGCAGGCGACAACACCGGACCGGGCGGCGGCAGCGCAGTCGAACTCTGCGCGTTCGGCGCGTCGTCGTCGTCCAATCCGTCGAAATCGGCGGCGCCAGGGTTGCGGCGTTCATCGACCACATAGCCCCCGGGGACATACTGTCCCGGAGCTGCCGAATAGGTCGGGCCGGGCGCCGTCGGATAACCCTGCTGTGCATGAGCGAACGAAGCTCCCGCCATGCCAGCGGCAACGGCGGCACAAATCGTCAGAATGCGGTTAATCATCATCGCCTTTTTATAGACCCCAAGCCCCACCGGACCGTTAACGGGACATGACGGAAGATAGCGGCACATTCAAGACAAACCAGCGAAATTCGGTCCGAACCGGCCATTTGTGATCACACGTGAGCCTGCGGCAGAGATGCATCATCGTATCGAAATCGCTGGTTTGCCGGGCGAGGAGCGGCGTTGAACCGCAGATTTTATAACAAAAAACAAACCAGCGCTGAGATACTCTCAATTCGGCCTGATTCGCCACGTGCGAGGATACGAATCAGCCAAACAGTGGTCACCGCGTTCCCTTGGCATCAATAGCCCTGCTGAATAGAAGCAAGGCGGAACTCGCGTCCATGCTCCCCGGATTTCGCTTCCTGTTCGCCGCGATCGTCCTTTCAACGTCGATCCTGGTGTTCGGGCTTGGTGCCGCAGCCCTGTTGCGCGCCGCCCATGAAGAATTTGCCAATCTGCCGACGCGACGGGCGCCGCCCGAGCCGGTTTTTGCCCGGTTCGACGACGAGCCGATGCCAAGCCTGTCCCTGCTGCGCGTCGATCCGCCTGTGGACGAGAAGCCGCTCGACGATGCCCGCGCCACCGCAGTTCCGGAGATCGCTCCAGATATCCTGGCGCCGGCCGAGGCCGCTGCGGACGAGAAGCCGGTGCAACCCGAGACGGTGGCCACCCTGAGCACGGAAGAGAGTCCGGTTGCCGCGGCAACCGAGGCCACTATGGAGACGCCAGCCGCTTCGGTTGGGACCGAGGTCCCCGTTGCCGACGTCGAAACAGTCGCTGCGATTTCGGACAAGCCGGCGTCGCTGGTTGCAAACGACCCGGCCCCGGCAGTCCCGGTGGCGGATGTGCTTGCGCTTGAAGGCAACGCCGCCGCGGCCAGGATCGCCACGCTCGGTGGCCCCGCTGTTGTCATCGACGAAGGGACATCGGCTGCTCCGGACCGCAGCGTCCTCAGGAAACGGGCATTGGAGCGTGCCCGGGAGCGTCGGCGGATCGCGCAAGCGCGCCGCGCGCGGCTGGCGCGCGAGGCCGCGCTGGTCCAGCAGCAACAAATCAACCCGCTCCTGCAAGCACCGTCTCCGGCGCCGACGCCGCTTCTCCGCTTCACGCGGTAACCGCTGGATTGAGGTCAGGCCGGCCCGGTTGCGACCGGTGGTCCGTTCGCTACGCCCCACTCGGTCCACGAGCCGTCATAGAGCGCCGGGTTCTCGACGCCCAGACGATAGAGCGCAAGCGTCAGCACCGCGGCGCTGACGCCGGAGCCGCAACTGGTCACGATCGGCGCATCGAGTTTCACGCCCGCACCATGAAACGCGGCCCGCAGTTCGTCCGTCGATTTCATCGTGCCGGTCGCGGCATCGAACAGGTTGTTGTAGGGCAGGCTCAGGCTGCCCGGGATATGGCCGGAGCGAAGGCCCGGCCGCGGCTCGGCCACCTTGCCCTGGTAGCGTTCGTTGGCGCGCGCATCGATCACCTGCTCGGCCCGGCTCGAGAGATTTTCGATCAGCTGCTGCATGCTGCGCGTACGACGCGCGTCGAATACGGCGTTGAACGTGGCTGGCTTCGGGGTCACCTGTCCCTTCTCGACCTTGCGGCCTTCGGCGACCCACTTCTTCAAGCCGCCATTGAGGATGCGCACGTTCGTCTGACCAAACGACAGGAACATCCACCACGCCCTGGGCGCAGCGACCCAGCCGCCGGAATCGTAGAGCACGACGGTATCGTCGTTGCTGATCCCGAGCCCGCCGACATCGCGCCCGAATTGTTCGGCCGACGGGAACATATGCGGCAGCGGGTTGGAATGGTCAGACACCGCGTCGACGTCGAAGAACGCGGCACCCGGAATATGCGCTGCGAGATAGTCGTCTTTCGGCAGCGGCAGCACGCCCGGCATCTTGAACGTGGCGTCGACGACCTTGACGTTCGGATCATTCAGGTGCGCGGCGAGCCATTCGGTCGTGACGAGCGGATCATTGGTGGTGGGCATGGTGCAAAATCCTTGCTGTCATTCCGGGGCACGCAAAGCGTGAACTACGATGTGCCATTGCACATCTGAGAATCTCGAGATTCCGGGTTCGCTTCGCGCCCCGGAATGACACCGGAAACCTAAGTTTTCTTCTTCGGCTCCCACTTCTCGATCGGGCCGCCGGCGTCGCGCCAGGCGGCGAAGCCGCCGCCCATGTGCGCGACCGGCTTCAGGCCCATGTCCTGCGCGGTCTTGGCCGCGAGCGCCGAGCGCAGACCGCCGGCGCAGTGGAAGATGAACTTCTTGTCTTCCTGGAAGATCGGCTTCGCATACGGACTTTGCGGATCGATCCAGAACTCCAGCATGCCGCGGGTGCAGGAGTACGCGCCGGGGATCTTGCCGTCGCGTTCGATCTCGCGGGGATCGCGGATATCCACGATCACGACGTCTGGATTCTGCGCCGCCTTGATGGCGTCAGCGGCACTGACGGTCTCGATTGCGGCGTTGGCTTCGTCGATCAGGGCCTTGATGCCGGTGTGGATGGTCTGGGGCATTGATTGCGCCTTTCGTTGTTCTTGATCTGTCATTCCGGGGCGCGCGCAGCGTGAACCCGGAATCTCGAGATTGTTTCACTCGCTCGAGATTCCGGGTTCGACGCTTCGCATCGCCCCGGAATGACGAGACTGGCCTACCGCACCAGTTCCTTCATCGCGCCTTCGAGGCCTTCGATCGTGATCGGATACATGCGCTCCGAAAACAGCCGGCGGATGATGGTGGTGGATTCCGAGTAGTCCCAGTGCTTCTGCGCCACCGGATTGAGCCACACCGCATGCGGATAGGTGCGCGTGATGCGCTCCAGCCAGACCGAGCCGGCCTCCTCGTTGACGTGTTCGACCGAGCCGCCGGGCACCATGATCTCGTAGGGCGACATCGAGGCGTCACCGACGAACACTACCTTGTAGTCGTGCGGGTATTTGTGCAGCACGTCCCATGTCGGCGTGCGATCGGTGAAGCGGCGCTTGTTCTGCTTCCAGACGCCTTCGTAGAGGCAGTTGTGGAAGTAGAAATATTCCATGTGCTTGAATTCGGACTTCGCCGCCGAGAACAGTTCCTCGACCTGTTCGATGTGCGAATCCATCGAGCCGCCGATGTCGAAGAACACCAGCACCTTCACCGCATTGCGCCGCTCGGGACGCATATGCACGTCGAGATAGCCGTGGTTGGCGGTTTCCTTGATCGTGGTGTCGAGATCGAGTTCGTCAGGCGCGCCGGTGCGGGCAAACTTGCGCAGACGGCGCAGCGCGATCTTGATGTTGCGGATGCCGAGTTCGACGTTGCCGTCGAGATCCTTGAACTCGCGCTTGTCCCACACCTTCACGGCGCGGTTGTTGCGGTTCTTCTCCTGCCCGATCCGCACGCCTTCGGGATTGTAGCCGTGGGCGCCGAACGGCGAGGTGCCGGCGGTGCCGATCCACTTGTTGCCGCCCTGGTGGCGGCCCTTCTGTTCCTCGAGCCGCTTGCGAAGCGTTTCCATGAGCTTGTCCCAGCCCATCGCCTCGATCTGCTTCTTCTCTTCCTCGGTGAGGTATTTCTCCGCGAGCTTCTTCAGCCACTCCTCGGGAATTTCGGCCTTGTCCATGGCGTCCAAAAGGCTTTCCAGCCCCTTGAACACGCTGCCGAAGACACGGTCGAACTTGTCGAGATTGCGCTCGTCCTTCACCAGCGCCGCGCGGGAGAGGTAATAGAAATTCTCGACCGTCTGATCGGCGAGGTCGGCGTCGAGCGCCTCCATCAGCGTCAAATATTCCCGTAGAGTCACGGGCACCTGCGCGTCGCGCAGCGATGTGAAGAATTGCAGGAACATGGGATACAGATTGCCCGCCGGGCGGCACACGTCAAGGGCCAGCACATGGCAAAGGCCGGTGCATAGCTGTCAGGCCTAGACCGGGAGGCTTTTTCAATTACAATCGACCTCTAAAGGGTTTATTCCGGCAGGGGAAATTCGATGGGCATCATTGCGGCGCTGATCATCGGAGGTATCGCGGGCTGGCTTGCCGGGCTGATCGTGCGCGGCGCAGGGTTTGGGCTGGTCGGCAACATCGTGATCGGGATCGTCGGCGCGCTGCTGGCGAGTTGGCTGCTGCCGCGATTGGGCGTCAGCCTCGGAGGCAGCGCAATTCGCGATATCGTCAACGCCACGATCGGCGCCGTGATCATCCTGGTCATCCTGTCGCTGATCAAACGCTGACGAAGACGTCCCTATTCCAATAGCGACCGCCGAAACGGCGGTCGTTTACTGTTCAGGCCGCGAGCGGCCCAAGAACGAGCAACAAGAACGAGAACGAGCAACAAGGCAAACAACGAGATGAAATTTACCGGCACCAAGGACTATGTCGCCACCGACGACCTCAAGGTCGCCGTCAACGCCTCGATCGTGCTCGAGCGCCCGCTCCTGATCAAGGGCGAGCCCGGCACCGGCAAGACCGTGCTGGCGGAGGAAGTCTCGAAGGCGCTCGGCGCGCCGCTGCTGACCTGGCACATCAAGTCCACCACCAAGGCGCAGCAGGGACTGTACGAATACGACGCGGTCTCGCGCCTGCGCGACAGCCAGCTCGGTGACTCCCGCGTGTCGGATATCTCGAACTACATCAAGCGCGGCAAATTGTGGGAAGCCTTCACCCACGACAAGCGCCCGGTGCTGCTGATCGACGAGATCGACAAGGCCGACATCGAATTCCCCAACGACCTGCTGCTGGAACTCGATCGCATGGAGTTCTACGTCTACGAGACCGGCGAGAACATCAAGGCGAGCCTGCGCCCGATCGTGATGATCACCTCGAACAACGAAAAGGAACTGCCGGACGCCTTCCTGCGCCGCTGCTTCTTCCACTACATCAAGTTCCCCGACGCCGACACCATGAACCGGATCGTCGACGTGCACTTCCCCGGCATCAAGAAGCGCCTGGTGGAAGAAGCCTTGCGCATCTTCTTCGAGGTGCGCGAAGTGCCGGGCCTGAAGAAGAAGCCCTCGACCTCGGAACTGCTCGACTGGCTCAAGCTGCTGCTGAACGAGGACATCACGCCGGAAATGCTCAGGGAGCGCGATCCGCGCAAGCTGATCCCGCCGCTGCACGGCGCGCTGCTCAAGAACGAGCAGGACGTCCACCTGTTCGAGCGGCTGGCCTTCCTCAGCCGGCGCGAAGTATAATTCGCTAACGACTTGCAGCGTCAGAACCTAAAGTTCTGGCGCTTCGCTTTTCAGACGACAACAAACAAAAAAGAACAGGGCAGATGAACGTTAAAGCGCAGATCGACAAGACTTCACCCGGCGCCACCGAGCATTTTGATGTTCTGATCGCGGGCGCCGGCATCTCCGGCGTCGGCGCGGCCTATCACCTGACCACGCAATGTCCGGGAACGACTTTCGTGGCGCTGGAAACCCAGAAGACCTTTGGCGGAACCTGGAGCACCCACCGCTATCCCGGCATCCGCTCCGACAGCGATCTGCACACCTTCGGCTATCGCTTCAAGCCGTGGACGTCAGCGCCGATCGCGACCGCCGCGGAAATCCTGAAATACATGGGCGACGTGATCGAGGAAAACGATCTTTCCCGGCACATCCGCTACCAGCACACCATCACCTCGGCGTCATGGTCGAGCGAGGAGAATCTCTGGACCATCGAGGCGACGCGTACCGACACCGGCGAGAAGCGTCGCTTCACCACCAATTTCTTCTGGATGTGCCAGGGCTATTACCGCCACACCGAGGGCTATACGCCGGAGTGGAAGGACATGGCCAGGTTCAAGGGCCCGATCGTCCATCCGCAGAAATGGCCTGAAGATCTCGACTACAAGAACAAGCGCGTCATCGTCATCGGCTCGGGGGCAACCGCAGCCACGCTGATTCCGGCGATGGCCGGAGACGCCGCGCACGTCACCATGCTGCAGCGCTCGCCGACCTATTTCCGCACCGGACGCAACGCGATCGAAATCGCCGAACAACTGCGCCAGTTGCAGGTCGACGAAAAGTGGATCCACGAAATCACGCGGCGGAAAATCCTGTTCGACCAGGACGCCTTCACCCGCAAGACCTTTGAGGAGCCGGAAGCGGCGAAGAAGGATCTGCTTTCAGCGGTCGAAGCCTATCTCGGCAAGGATTACGACATCGCGACCCACTTCACGCCAAAGTATCGGCCGTGGCGGCAGCGCATCGCCTTCATTCCCGACGGCGACCTGTTCCAGGGCATCAAGTCCGGCAAGGCCTCCGTCGTCACCGACGAGATCGACCGCTTCACCGAAAAGGGCATCCTGCTGAAGTCAGGCAAGGAGCTCGAAGCCGACATCATCGTCACGGCGACCGGCTTCCACCTG